>CAJCHQ010000173.1 GCA_903970295.1 Bryobacterales bacterium | reverse complement strand
CGAACGACAATGTGCAAGCCGAAGTCAGGTATCAACAAGCATTACGTCAGGCAGAGCAATCTTTCGGTCTGCAAGATGACTGTACGATCTTTGTGATTAGCATACTGGCTGCTTTTTACAGACTGCAAGATAGACCTGCCGATGCTGAAGCCTTAGAATCCAGAATTGCTTCCTGGGACCATGCCACTGCCCAGGCTGAAGCCGGCGAAGATGCAGCCAGCCAGAAATTCGTCAAAATGAAGCCGGTCAAGAAAGAGGCGCAAGCTCCTTCCGCTCGTCGCTCTACCAAGATGCTTTCGCCTGAAGTTAGACGGGCCTTCCAACTCCTGGGCTTGTCCGCTGATGAGCCGTTGACGCATGAATCTATAAACAAAGCCTGGAAAAAACAAATTGTGGGCGGTGCAGTCCATCCGGACCTCGGCGGCGACGTGGACGAGAGCATTCTCCTCAATAATGCCAAGAGTTTGCTTGTCAGCCATCTCGAGTCGCAGGGATCAAAGTTGGCTTCGCACTTTCAGAAAAGTGCCGGCGCTCTTTAACGTTCCCAGATTTAATCTCAAACCTACCTCGGTATCACCTGCCCGCTGGATGTGCTTCTGCCCGCCTCGAGTTAATCTCGTTTTACTGGGCGGAAACAAGTCCCAGTGGGAGGTTGCAGTGAAAATATTGGCTTTATTCGATAGTGAGCAAGCAATTGAGAAGTTGGAGCGAGATTTCACCCATCCTTTCCGGCTGACGGTTGTAAAAACTATTCTTCAAGCCCTGCAGTATATGCAGGAGGAGACACCGGATGTGATTCTGGTGCAGATGCATCTGGAGAATGAAAGCATGTTCGACTTTGTCAAGGTTTTACCGACACATGTCTCCGCCAGTCAGGTGCCGGTCCTCGGGTGTTTCAGCAGTCAACCCGAGCTTGGTGAGCAGCTTGATTCGTCAGTCGAACGCGCTTTGAAATGCTTCGGACATCAAAAATGTCTGGGCGTCGAAACCTTCTATTCCTACTTTCTCAAAAACGCAGTGATCGATGCCACTCGTCGTGTGCATGCCGATCCCCGCTTGATGCAACGCGATGCCCAGGCTTGAGATTCGCTGAGATGCGGATGTGATGCTACTGCCTGCGGTGGCTACGATTTTTTGAACATATTGCCTACAAATTCGCCCAGACCTGCGAGCTTGGTGAAAATCGAGGACCCGTGTAATAAGTTGACGCCGCCGCGGGCGACGTGCACTCGTGACTCTCCGTATGGGTACCACCAGATGCGATTAGGACCGCCGGCTCCATCTGTGCAAATGTGTTTGATATTGACTAGATCGATCAAACCGAAAGTACCGTGACTCTTGCCGAAGCCGCTCTTCTTCAAACCACCCCAGGGAACTTGCGGCGACGCATGCGAGAAAAGGCAGTCATTGAGCAATACCGTCCCCACTACGAGATCGCGGGCTACGGCTTCGGCGCGAACCAGATTCGGTGACCAGACACTTGCGGTCAATCCATATTCGCTGTCGTTGCCGAGAGCGACAGCATCGTCTTCGTTTTCGACGATCATAATTGGCATCACCGGCCCGAACGTTTCTTTGAGCATAATGTCCATGCTGTGAGTGACGCCTGTAAGGACGGTCGGCTCGTAAAAATAGCCGCCGAGATCATCGCGTCTATTGCCGCCGCAGATCACTTTTGCGCCCATCGAACGGGCTTGTTCGACTTGCTCGACAATTTTGAGCAACTGGCTCTCATCGATCACTGGTCCGACTTCCGTTTTTGGATCGGTGGGAGCGCCCAAGCGCAATGCCCGAGTATGGTGTTCGATTCGCTCTAACAGTTGCTCGGTTTTCTTGCCTTTGATGATGTAGACACGTTCGATCGATGCGCAGGCTTGCCCGGCGTTTGTGAAAGCTCCCCAGACGAGACCCTTGGCCGTCCAATCAGGGTTAGCGTCGGGCAGTACGATCGCCGCGTCCTTTCCTCCCAGTTCGAGCGAGAGTGGTGTCAAATTTGGTGCGCATTGTCCCATTACTTTCGAGCCGCCTTCGACCGATCCGGTGAAAATGAGCTTGGCAAGCTTGCAGCGCGTCAAGGCTTCACCAGTTCGGCGATCGCCAGTGACTATGTTGACGACTCCTTTGGGGAAGCCGGCCTGTTCGAAGAGCTCGCCGATTTTTTGACCGATCAGAGGTGATTTTTCGGATGGCTTGAGAACGACAGTGTTGCCTGTCATGACTGCCGCCAGAACCGCCATGGTGGCAATCGAGAAGGGATAATTCCAGGGTGAGATAATGCCTATCACGCCCAGCGGTTCGAAAGCAATGACACTTTGTTTGGATGACAACAGGGGATTACTGAACTGAATCGCCTGGTCCTTGAGAATTTTTTCGGCATTTTTTGCCAGATACACACAAGTGTCGAGCGGACCGCTCAGCTCGGATAGGTAGGCTTCGACAATCGGTTTGCCCACCTCGTTTGTGATCATAGCCGAGATTTCGTCCGCCTGTTTCGAGAGCAGATCGTGAAATTTCATCAGCTTTTTGGCGCGCTCGGCGTAATTGGTCAGCTGCCATTGTTCGAAAGCTCGCCAGGCGCAGGCTACAGCTTCTTCGACTGCCGCTTCCTGACAAACGGGCACCTCACCGATGATTTGCTTAGTAGCCGGGTTGATAGACTGAATTGTCTCTGCGCTGCGTATTGCCATGATGCTCTTTGGAATATCCCCTGCGTCTCTGCGTTATTGTAATCCGATTAGATGTCTTACGTGGATTAGCATAGAATCTCCAGTGAGAATTGAGATAGGCGGACAATTGGCCAGACAGAGAACAAAATGATGCCAGTACTTTTAGCGCTTGCACTACTCCTATTTACCACTCTCTCAAGCCCGCCTGCGCTTGCCGCGACGCACAAAAACAAAGCTTTACTTTCGGCGCCTAATGCCAATGCGGATACGTCGTCCCTGATTGAAAAAGCGGAGAAAGCTTATCAGGAAGAGCGTTGGGGTGAAGCCGCCAGCTATGCTCAGACAATTTTGTCCTCAGACCCCTCAAACGGTCATGCTCACAACCTTCTGGGCAAAATTTACTACCATTCGGGCAAGCTCGAGTTGGCCACAAGCGAGTGGCGAAAGGCTGTCGACGGCGATTCTAAATTAGCCGAGGCCAAATATAACCTGGGCATTGCCGAATTCGACAGCGGTAATTTCAAAGCGGCCGAAGATTTGATCGAAGATGCGGTGCACAAAGACTCGCATAACTCAGAATCTCAGTACAATCTCGGCCTGGTCTATGAAAAATTGGGGAAAAAAGAAAAAGCGCTGGACGCGTATCGGCGCGCTGTCAAACTCGATGAGAAAAACGTTCTCGCTCACAACGGGTTGGCGGGAATGTACGAACAAACCAACAAATTGAATGAGGCGATCGCCGAGTACAAAGCCGCTCTAGAACTCGAGCCCAATAGCGCCGAAGTGCATAACAATCTAGGTGTCGCATACAATGCCTCGGGCAAACATCCAGAATCAATGGCTGAATTCGAAACCGCTTTGCGGATCAATCCAGCCATGGCTGAAGCTCAGAGAAATCTTGGTTACGCCCAGGCGCACACCAGTCTTGGTGTCACTTATTTTATGCAGGGTGATTTTCCCAGAGCTTATGAGGAATATCGCAAAGCCCTCAGGATCGACCCGGGTAATTTCGACGCCCAATACAATCTAGGATTGTTGTATCAGCAGCAAGGGCAAGCCGAAACGGCAGTTTCTCATTATCAGGCGGCGATTAAATCCGACGCTAGGAATGCCAAAGTACACAATAATCTGGGTGCAGCTTATGCCAAATTAGGCAAAGTCGATCTGGCCGAGGCCGAATACAGGCAAGCGCTGAACCTCAATCCCGATTACAAAGAAGCGCAGCAAAATTTGAATATGCTGATCAAAAAGTAGAGACTGTTACGTTTGCAGTCGAGACGCAGCTTGGTCCGTTTGCCTCAATTAATGCAGCGGGCGTAACGTCCAGACCCCATGCTCATTGTAGAAGGGGTCTCGCTTGTCGAAATAAGGACATTCGCTCAACTGAACATCGTATTCTTTGAGTGACGTATGCGATTTGAAAGGAAATCGGGCGACGTCGTCGCGCAAGTCTTTGAAGAGGATGAACTCGAGAAATTCGTTCATTATCCGGGTTGCATCCTGAGCCGATAGATCTGCTTCCAAGCGCACATCGGCGTATCCGAGAGCGTGCATACCACAAGTGTAGAAAAAGCCCGAACTACCGACACGCTGAACAAAAGCCGAGAGTAAAGACGGCAGATCATGAATTGCATTGAGATT
>CAJCHQ010000172.1 GCA_903970295.1 Bryobacterales bacterium | reverse complement strand
TTGAATCTCATCGCCAAAGAATTTGTCGCTTGCCGGCTCGATGAACAGGGTGTGCTCTTACTCAGCCAGAAAGCCGGATGCGCAGCGGAATTGGCTCAGGGTGCTCTCGCCATCGATCCCAATTCGCCTGTTGAATTTGCCAAAGGATTGAATCAAGCCTTGAGCATGGAAGCAGAAGAAAAACGTCGACGTATGAGCGCCATGCGCCGTGTTGTCGGCTGGAATCGCTTACACGATTGGGCGCTTGGCTTCTTGCGCGAAGCGATTGCCAATAAAGCGATCCCATCTGCCATCGTGTAAATAAGTGTCTGAGCTGTCGAACTACGATCCCACCGGCAGATTCACGGGACTTGCTGGCATCTATGCCAAGTCACGCCCCTCTTATCCCGATCAAGCAATCGAATTCATTCTCGAACACTGCGGGCTGACTGCCGAAGATCATCTCGTCGACGTCGGTTGCGGCACTGGCATTTCGTCGAGGCTTTTTGCAGAGCGAAGCTTGCAAGTTGTTGGTATCGAACCGAATGCCGATATGCGCAGAGAGGCTGAGATTGCGGGCGTTCAAGCAGGTTGCATGCCGCCGGTGTACCACGCAGGCACGGCAGAAGCAACCGGTTTGGCTGACCAGAGCACAGAGGCCGTGCTTTGTGCTCAGTCTTTTCACTGGTTCAGTGCCGATCTGGCGTTGAAAGAGTTCCACCGCATCCTGCGAGAGCGCAAATGGGTGATTCTGATGTGGAACGAACGGAATGAATCTGATCAGTTCACAGCCGCATATGGCGATATTCTTCGCTCGTGGCCCGAAACAAAATCGGTAGAAGGACCTCGCCGCCAATCTGGGCAAGCGCTCTTGCAGTCGAAGCTTTACGAAAACGCCCAGCGCGTCACGTTTGCCAACGCTCAGACCATGACCGAACAAGGCTTGATCGGCCGAGCTTTCTCAGCATCATATGCACCTAAAAATCAGGCCGACAAGGAAGTGTTGACACACTCGCTAAGCGACCTGTTCAAGCGATATCAATCGCAGGGATCAGTTGCGCTGCAGTACGAAACCGCTGTCTATGTGGGGCAGAAAAAATCGATTACTTAGCACCTGTGTGATTGCTCTGGCGCGTGAAGCGGTCGACGAGTTCTTTGCCCTGGTTTTTGCCCAGACCTTTTTGCAACCCTCGATCTTCCTTTCGTAAATGTTCGTCGCCAGGCTTAGACTTGAGGCTGTGCTGTCCGCCTTTAGCTTTATACTCGAGTGATTTCTGGTCGGCGCTCATATCGGCGCCACGATGGCGGCCCTTG
Source organism: Bryobacterales bacterium (assembly GCA_903970295.1). The sequence continues at coordinate 2,307 of CAJCHQ010000172.1, read as the reverse complement.
CGAGCGCGCTCAGGGGGATAGAGCTCGTCGTGCTGTCCAATTCCATTGATCATGTTCGTCACCTGTGGTTAGCAAACTACAGGACGCAAAAACCGACAGGAAGGTCCGCTTCGGTAAAAACTCTTAGTTGGACGGAACATTACGGAAGCCGACTACCACTTGAGGATGTTGAATCGCTCCATGTCCACTGTCGCAACATTTCGATAGATGGCCAGAACAATACCCAGACCAACCGCAGCCTCGGCGGCGGCGACGGTGAGAACAAAGATGGCAAAAACTTGACCGATCGCGTGCGAGTCTACGTAACGAGAGAAGGCAACCAAATTAATATTGGCCGCGTTGAGCATCAATTCAATAGACATTAATACTCGCACTGCGTTCCTCGATACAAGCATGCCGTACATGCCGATTGCAAAGAGAACAGCGCCCAAAATCAAGTAGCGCAGAAGCGGTTCAGGCTGATGAAAGCTGAGCACGACAAAGCCGCCGAAAGTGGCGACGGGCAGAATCGAATAGGCGGTCGCACCTAATTGAATAGCAAATAAAGCGAGGATCGCGATCAAGCCAAACATCGATACGTCTCTAAAATGCGGATTGATCTTGACCTGGTCGAAAATCGCGTCGAAGTGTCCAGTCAAATGTGCAACCACGAGGACAACAATGACTAGCAAGAAGGCCGGAGCAAGGTTCGATTGCATCGAATTTGGTTTAGCAGTAGTAATCTGATTCGTCATCTCTACCTCACGGCTGTAACTGATTCTGGTGTATTTGACCCAGAAGGTTCGATCTCAATTTCCTCGCTGTATTCATCCTCATCTGGGGTGTCGTCTTCCTTCTTAGCCATGATGATGGCGCCGACAAGAGCAGCGAGCAATAAGACGGAGGCGAACTCGAAAGGCAATGCGTATGTCGTAGTCATCGCCGAACCAATCAAGAACAGGTTGGATTGAGAGGCTTTGTCGCTCGTGATCGGGAAAGATTCGCTGAGCAAAGACATATATATGGTCATGAAGAAAACAAACGCGGTGAGAAATCCCAGGTATTGATTACCAGGTACGGCTGTAGATTCTTCTTTCTCCATGCGAGGGTTTGTCAGCATGAGAGCGATCACAACAACCAGAGTGATACCGACCGCGTAAATCATCACTTGCGCCATTGCCAAAAATTGCGCTTGCAGAAGCATGAATAATCCACTGATCGCACCGAAGACCCCAATCAGGAGGAAGCCGCTGCGGATCACAGTGCGGTCGAAAATGACACCATAGGCTAGTGGTATCGCGATCGCAGCCACTATATAGAAGATAACTGTCTCGTATGCATCGGCGTTGGCAGTTATCCAAGTTGTTAGAGACGTCAGCTGCTCCATAATTCCTCTTGCTTATACTCCTTCACCACAGTCGGCGTTAGCTCGATTTTTCCTCATCTCCGCCTTCTTTCTTCTCTTCTTTCTTCTCTTCAGCCTTGTCTTCAGCTTTTTCTGACTTGACTGCGGCTTCTTCAGGCTTAGTCTCGGGTTTGATCACATCAGCGGCAGGCTTGGCTTCAGCTTCAGCAACTGGTTTCGCTTCAGCAGCAGGCTTAGCCGCAGAGGCTGGCGTGGCTTCAGCTTCAGCAACTGGTTTCGCTTCAGCAGCAGACTGAGCCTCAGAGGCTGGCGTGGCTTCAGCCGCAGGTTTAGGCTCAGCCGCAGGTTTAGGCTCAGCCGCAGGCTTAGCCTCAGCAGCAGGTTTGGCAGCTTCGCCTTCAGCAGCGGGCTTGGCAGCGGGCGCAGGTTTTGCGGCAGCGGCTCCGGCTGCGGCAGCCGGCTTAGCTGCCGCTGCACCAGCGGCTCCAGCAGCAGCTGGAGCGGCCTTCGCCGGTTTCGGCTTGGGCAGCGGTACTTCTTTGGTTTCGAAATAGAACGCCGATTCATCCTGAGCCAGGGTCAATCGCTTCAAGTCATAAACCAGTGACTCTCGGCTGTAATCAGCCATTTCGAAATCGTTCGTGTTGATGATGCAAGCTGTTGGGCAAACTTCAGTGCACAAGCCGCAAAACATACATAGACCATGGTCGATCTTGAAATCGATCAACTCTAATTTGTTCGTTTCCGGACTTTTGTGCGCGGTGATTTCAATGCATTTGTCTGGACAAACGCGCTCGCACTGACGGCAGGAAATGCAGAGATGCTCGCCGCTTTCCGGGTTGACTGCAAGCGCCAAACGACCGCGGAAGTGGGGCGACAACAGAGGCGCTTTGTCAGGATAGTGGAGCGTCGTCGGCTCTTTGCCGGTGTGCGCGAATACTGTCGACAACCCGCGCCAAACT
>CAJCHQ010000171.1 GCA_903970295.1 Bryobacterales bacterium | reverse complement strand
CGCCGAGAAATAGTAAGACGACACCGCCTGTAAGTAGCGCGCCCATGCCGCCTTCCACCAATAACCCCATGAGCGCCTGAGTTACATAAATAGACTGGTCGAAAACAAATGCGACTTTGATGTCTTTGGGCAACTGCGATTGCATGTAATCGACATTGGCTCTGACTCCATCCACGACAGCCAGTGTCGAGGAACTAGCCTGTTTGGAGATAGCCATGTAAATGGTCCGCTTGCCATTGACCAGGGCGTAACCGGTATCGATATCGGTAGTGTCTTGAATGCTCGCCACATCACGAATGTAGACGGCCGGACCCTCGCCACGGCTGATGGGAATGGTGCCGATGTTCTGAATATTTCCCACCACCGAGTTGATCGATGACATACGTTGCAAAGTGCCAGTGCGCACAATACCAGACGGCATGATCGTGTTGTTTTCATTGAGGGCCGTGACGATGTCGTCGCCCGAGATGTGATACTCACGTAACTTGCTGGCATCGACGGTGAGTACGATCGATCTTTGATTGCCGCCAAATGGTGGCGGTGTGGAAACCCCCGGAATCGTCGCCACAATCGGCCGAACCCGTGCGTATACAAGGTCCTGAATCTCGCCAAGACTTCTAGACTGACAGTCGAAAACAAGAAAACCGACCGGTACGCTACCAACGTCGAAACGAATAATAAAAGGTGTCACCGTGCCCGGTGGCATATAGGCGCGGCTACGTTCGACCTGTGCCACCACCTGGGCCATGGCGTCGGCCATGTCCGTGTCAGGTTGAAAATAAATATCCATCACAGCTGCGCTCTGAATGGATTTCGAACTAACGTGGTCGACACCACTTATATAGAAAAAGTGCTGCTCGTAGAATGAAACGCAATAGCCTTCGATCTGTCCTGGATCCATGCCGCCGTAGGGCTGAATCACAGTGACGCGGGGCAAGTTGAGGGTGGGAAAAATGTCGACCTTCATTCTGGTAATGGCTAAAACAGCCATCAATACAACAGCTAAGACAGCCACCATAACGGTGACCGGACGACCCATGGCAAACCTGATTAGTCCCATGCTAGATTCCTTTCTGGATGCGATCGGCTTCGGCCATGAATGGCCGTAAGTCACCGTGGACAGATGCCACCTGCAACATTGCTCGCCAGACGCCGACTCGAGCAATCGCCTCTTGCATGCGAGATTGGGCTAATACAGTATTGGCTTCTGCAACTTGCGCGACTGAACCCAAACCGGTTTGATAGCGGGCTTGGGCTTGTTTGACTGCGATCTCTGAAGCTTCGACTTGGACCGGCATATTAGCCGCCAGTGATACTGCCGTTTTTATCTGAGCACGCGCTTTCAGGTCTTCGGTTTTGAGATTCTGCATAACCAGGTTCAGGTCTTGTTGCTGCGCACTAATTCGTTGTTCCTGGATTTTTTTCTCCTGACGAATGCGAAACCAATCGAGAAAATTCCAGTTAACGATCATGGCAACTTGATAATTCGGCACGACCGGAAATACACCAGAACCGCCCTGAGACTGTCTGCCGGTGGCCGTAATATTTTGCCCCGAGCCTCTCAAATTAACGCCACCGAGAAAATGAAACACAGGCGCATATTCTTTGTTCAGCACCCGGCGCTGAGCGATAGCAGTGCTCAAAATCGCTTGCGAAGATTTGACAATCGGCACATTCTCAAAGACCGGTGAAGCTTGCTGCACTTCTCTTGGTTCGCTGTTAGAACTGATGCCGCGCGGCTCAATAATGACTGTTTGTCCGCCCAAGCCAATTGCATTAGCCAGGGCGGCAATTGCTAAATCTTCCGAGAGACGAGCACGCAAGAGCTGGTTCTGGGCATTAGCCAATTGGGCGACAGCTAAGGATTGGTCGGCACCAGGCTTGAGTGACGCGTTTACCTGAGCGTGCACAACATCATAAAACTGAGTGAAGGATGTGACGTTTTGCTCCATCGCCTGCACTTGTTGCATCGCCTGAACCACATCTAAAAATGCGCTGGCAGCTGCGATTTGAACATCGAGCTTGGTCACCTCGTAATTGGCTTGAGAAGCTTTGTACTGAGTTTTTGCATACTGAATACGGGCTTTGTGCAAACCAAAATCGATTGGCGCCCAATCGATGCTGAAGCCGGCGCCGCTGTACATGTAGGGCGCCATGCTGACAGAGTTGAAACCTGGCCCAGGGTCGGCAGGGAAAACCGGACTGCCATAGAACATTTGAGTCACTTTATTATGCGACGACATCAATAACTGATATTGCATAAGCGAATCAGGAAGATATTCGTTCAATTTCTGCAGACCGACGCCCTGCCTGGCGGCAGTGACCAGAGCTATACCTTTTTTGATTGAAGGATAATTCTGGTCGGCAAAATCAACAGCACCATTCAGGGTGAGTGGACCTAGCTGCTGTTTTTCGATCGTCGTGCGAATGACACCATTGGCGTCAGGTGCACCCGCAGTCGTGGTACCTCGGATCGGTGCTAAATTGACAGAGCTGCCGGCGGCAGCTGAATTGGTCTGTCTCGGTGTGACATTTGCAGCCGGAGTCTTTGGCGTCTGCGGCAGACTCGAAGCAGGTTCTGACGAAGGAGTGAGCGATGAATCGTTTGTCGATCCGGGCGGCGACGCAGGGAACAGTTTTGTCGGCGCAGCCATACTAGCTGGAGCCGCGGGTTCACCCAAACCTCTCAAGGCAGATTCGGCAGCAAATGTACGCAAGCCCGGGCAGATAACCAGAATGAGGGCCAGGCAAACTTTGACTGTAGTTTCGGCTGAGAATTTTTTACCTGGGTTGCCGGCGGACTGGAAGGACATCGAGCTCTCTCGAGGTTGTAATAGGTGGGATGGGATTGTTCAGCCAGACTATAACTTGAAAGCCACGATCACTTCAGCATGTTGACCGCTGGCTGCAACATTTTTCATGCGGCTGTTTTGGGCAATATTCACTTTAGCAAGGAGAAAAATTCTTGTGTGGAATTTCTGTGTAAGGCAAGGTTCAGCCACGGCGCTCACAAACTAGGCAAAGGCCTTCATTCTGCAGATTTTGCTGACAACTCAGATGCTATTTATGAGCAACTACCAATCAAGTCGCTCAAGTGTGGACCCGCAAAAACACGGTAAACACTGTGCCATCGGCGACTTTGCTGACAACTTCGATGCGACCTTTGTGCGCATCAACCAGGGCTTTGACAATTGAAAGTCCGAGGCCGGATCCTCCAGAGCTGCGACTGCGCGATTTATCGACTCGATAAAATCTATCGAACACAAACGGCAAGCTCTCGGCGGGAATACCAATACCGTTGTCTTTGATCTCGATCTTCGCGAGCAAATTATCGCCACTCAGGGCAATCTCTACGCGCCCGCCTGACTCCGTGTAACGAAGGGCGTTTTCGACTAGATTGGCAACAATCATATATAAGTTTTCTGGGCTCATATCAACAGCTATCACAGAACAGTCATCCAATTCGAGACGAATGTTTTTGCTATCGAATTTGGGCCGGAATTCATTGACGATTCGTTCGAGAGTCTGGTCAACGCGGGTGGTTTCGCCTGCGGTGGCAATCATGGTGCCTTCAATTTCGGCAAGCAGCATGAGATCATCGACAATTTTGGCCATGCGTTCGATCGCCCCATCGATGATTTGCAAATCCTTTTGCTCCAACTTTTCGTGAGCCAACTTTTTCTCGAGGACTTCAGCGCGAGCCCTGACGATTGAGATCGGTGTGCTTAACTCGTGCGAAGCGTCTGCGAGAAATCTCTTCATCATCTCGAGGTTCTCCCTGATAGGAGCCGTGGCAATATCCGATACCACGTAACCGGTTAAGCCAAGGCCCAGCAGGAGACATGGCGCAAGCGAGATCAGCGTGATTGCCAAAGTACTGAGAGCCTGGTCGCGATAAGTAGTCGGGATTGCAATTTGCAGAAAGCCGAGAGTGCGCTGGTCGCGAGTTAATGGACTGACGATGACGCGAAAGTTCTGGACTTGTTTGACACTTTGAGACAACGCAGGCGGCCCGGGCGGACCGTAATGCTCGAGCAAAATACCATCAGCGCCAAAAAGTTGTATGGCCGCGAGCGAACGAGCCGGCTCCGTCTCGACTACCCTGAGCCAATCCCGAAAGTGCGGAAGATCGCCATCAAGCTCGATTGCGTGGCCAAAATCCGAAGCCAGGACTCGCAATTGTTGATCAATCGAATAGTCAAAACTCCAGTTGAAAGCCACGATCCCAAGGCCAGCCAAAGCGATGTAGAGCACGCCCGCCAGTGCTACAAACATTGCCGCTATGCGCCATCTGACATTACTCAATAAGCGAAGTTTCAATTCGGTATCCGATTGCGTGAACTGTGACGATTAAGGATGGTTGGCCGGGAGTATCTATTTTACGGCGCAGCGTTTTTATATTGGAACGAAGCGTATCTGCCGCCACTTCAGTCTCGCTTCCCCAGATTTGATCGAGCAGCGAATCGACTCGCATCGATTTACCTTGATTGCGCATGAGGACCTCTAACAGCGCAAACTCCTTCGGCAAAAGATGAATCGGCCTGCCGCTTTTCATAACTGTCAGCGTGACGCGATCGAGAGTGATATCATCGACTGTCAGCACACTCACCGGAGAAAGCGAGGGACGACGCAGGAATGCTCTGATGCGCGCGGAGAGCTCTCGCAAATGAAATGGTTTTGTAATGTAATCGTCTGCCCCACTGTCCAAGCCGATCTCTTTGGATCGCAATGATTTCTTGGCGGTGAGCATAATGACAGGAGCCGCCCCTCCGCGAGATCGATAAATTCGACAGACTTCAACACCGCTCAATTCCGGAAGCATCCAATCGAGCAGGATCAGGTCGTATTTGGTGGCATCGATCTTCATCAGCGCGTCTTCACCGGTGGTGGCAAGCTCGACGAGGTGGTATTCATCGGTCAGCCATTCTTTGATGGCGCCCGATAATCCAGGTTCATCTTCGACCAAGAGAATTTTTGCCATTGCCTAACCGATTATCAAAAAGGCTCAGCCCTAACGAAGAACGCCACTGTTGCTCGTTATAACATCCCAGATTACACACGCTCGCGCACCGACGACGCATCGTCACCGAGATTTAACGCAGAAATTCATGAAATAATTGAACTTTTTTGTTGTCAACAACGTATTACTTATCAGAACTCAACAAATTTGGTGTCCCATCATCGCTGCCGAGCAGCCGGTTTTACGTTATCAGCTACCAGAGGTCAGGATACGTATGAAAAGGAAACTAGAAGGTTTAGTCGTAGTCAGTGCCGCGCTCCTCACTACGCTTATGCCTGTGTACGCTCAAAGCGCGTCAACAGATAGTGGCGATCAATCGTCCGGTGGCAATGGGGCCCAGAGTCAACAGGGCGGCGGTGGTTTCCGCCGGGGGGCTGGACAGGGAGCCGGTGGGGGCGCCGGTCAAGGGGCTGGGCGTGCGGCCTTCAGACAAAAGATGTTGGAGAAATTCGACGCCAATCATGACGGC
>CAJCHQ010000170.1 GCA_903970295.1 Bryobacterales bacterium | reverse complement strand
AGGTGCAAAACAAAAAGCAGCTTCCCAGAGGTATTCGAGCACATGAACGAAATCTAGAATGATGGTCACGCCTTTTACTCTGTTCCGAGATATGGACGCACGCACATTACTCAATTGCGATGCTTGTCCATCGAGTAATACCGCCCAGCGGCGCAGTCTTTCTGGGTCGCGGGAAAGAGCTTCGACCATTTCATCCGTCACGTCTTTAGGATCTCGCTCAACGCTTGCCCAAACTCGCTTATTTTTCGCTCGTGGTCTGACTGCACCGGGCTGTTCATCTTCGCTCCCCATTATTGCTTCCGGTATCCGCTTGTGCTAGTGACAAATATGTGACAAACGGCAACTAAGGTCTAGAGATTATTCAGTCCGCTTCCCAATCCGCATCCCTGCCTTTTCACGCCTGATCACATTTTGACAATCAAAAAACAAAGAAAGCCATCTTCCTTGCGACTGGTCTGAACAAGGGTCGCTCAACCCTCCGCGCCTATTGCCAGGAAAAAATGTCAGCAGTGCACTTCGCTGCGCTAAATCTTTGTGCTCCGCCCCAGGAGGACTACTTCATGTCGCTTGAATCTACAACCCCATCGGCCTTAGACAGCACAACCAAAACATCTTCGGAAAAAACAGCCTTAAATCCGCAACTTAATTTAGTCAATCTTGCCGCCACAACTGCTTCGCCCGAAGCCCTTGCGGCAGCTCCGTCGAACACGGGCGATCAATATTTGCCGAACCTATCTATTCAGCAATTAACGTCTGACATTACGCCGCTTCAAAAGGACCTCAGCAATCTGTCAACAAGTTTAGCCGCAGATGGAGGTATCTGGGCAAATCTTGGCCAATCAGTCTCTAATCTGAACACGGACCTGACCAAATTCATAAACAACTTGAGTAGCGGCAGCAGCGCGCCTGATGCCATCATCAAGGGCTTCACAGATACGGATCCGACGCTCGCAGTGGCACTGACGAATGCGCAGGATGCAGTCTCTAGTGGACAGATGACCCAGGCCGGCTTTAGCCAATTTGAAAACGCCGTCAATCAGAACTTCCAGAGCAACCTTAAAAGCGGTCAATTCGCCGATGACACGTCGTTGTTGAATAACGCGGCCGGACAGCTGAGCACCACTAGCAGTGCAGCTGATGTAACAGCAGCAACTAACGCCACAAAAGCAGCAATCACCACTGACGGAGACAATTATGTCTCAAACTATGCGCCCCAAAATGATGCGACGATTCAAGCGATGACCAATCCTCAAAGTCCTCAGGGTGAGGATCAGATGGTCGCCACGGTCTTCAATAATGCCTACAATCACGTGTCGGCCCAGAGCTATTCACAATTTGAACAGATTGCTTCCGCCGACACTAAAAGTCTCGGCACGTACCCAGATGATCCGACCTTACTTACTTCGGCTGTGCAGCAATTTAAGCAAGCAGGAAATAATGCAGCCGACGCCCAGGCATTACAAAATGTGATTGGAGATGCGACCGGTGCTGATGCTAACCCAAACAGCGGCGGCACCACACCTACTGGAGCCAACGGCGTCTCTCTGAGCGAAGGCGGAGCGAGTGTTCCCGGCGGCTGGTCAGCCAATTTCGACAACGCCGGCACATCCCAAGCCACTCTCAATCAACTATTTCCTGTGCAATGGGGCGGAGACACGATTAACTCAAACGGCAGTGTCTCGATTTCCGCGCAACCGGGAGAACCGAACGTAGCCCAAGCCGGTTTCATGCAATCGGATAATGGAGCGCAGGCAGGCTCAGGCTATGGTGTCTACACAATGACAGCATCCTTCGCCAGCCAGGGCGGAGACGGCGGCACGCAAGACGGTCCCGGCTCGGGCGATTACGTAGCGCTGTGGCCGGCCACTAACCAGTGGCCCGGTGATACTTCAGGACATTCAACAACGACTGGTCAAGAAATCGACTTATGGGAAAACTATGCGGGAAATCAAATCGGTACTCTGCACTGGGGCACCAACGGTCAAAACGAATCACAGACGAATGCCATAAGCGGCGTCGATCCTACTAAGGAGAATACTTACACCGCCGTATGGGAGCCGGTCAACGGAGTGCCGACGCTGACCGAGTATGTAAACGCCGGCGGTGTGGGCGCGGCGCCACTGCAAGAAGTATATTCGGCAAATAACAACGTCGGACCTGATGCAGCAAACGGCGGCTCTAATGAATCTTTTGGCATTGGTGCCGAATCCTCGGAGCCTGACGGCGGAGCCGGTAGCGTCGCTACTGTCTACGCGGCCAGTTACACACCTTACGTAGCGAGCTAACGTGAAACGGCGCCATTCAAGCGCTTGTTACAAATGAGCTTCCAATTGTTTAGCGATGGCCAAATCGGCTTCAGCCTCTTTTGTTTTGCCTAAATTCGCTAGCACCTTAGCTCGCAATCTGTACCACTCGGGCACCGATTTATCAACCTCAATCAAGTGGTTCAACTCGATCAATGATTTCGTAAAATTACCCATTTCGCCATAAAGCCGAGCGGCAAAGACCGTGGCGTCGTTACTCTTAGGAAAAAACTTCCGCACGATCTGAACGTCTCGCAGTGCTTGTGCGTATTTTTTCAAAGACTCGTAATCACGTGCACGCTCCAAAACGGCATCGCGTGTGCCATTCGAAATTGTATCCAATCTATCTACGTCCTTCAAAAGTACGTTCAAATCTTTGATTGCGTCTGCAGTCCGGCCTAACTTGTGCTCACAACGAATTCTCATGCGCAGCGCTGCACAGAGAAAGCTATTCTCCTGAAGTGCGTCAACAGCAGCGGAAGCGCTGGTAAGGGCTTTACCATATTCACCTTTGTTGAAAAAAAGATTGGCACGTTCAAGCAGAGCGGACTGATACGTCGGGTTAATGGCCAGGGCCCGATTGCAGTCTTCAATACCCAGGTCTGCCTTAGCGATTCCTGTGAAAAACCGGGCTCGCCTCAGTAACGGCAGGGGTCTGTGTGGATTGGCGCTAACCAGCCGATCAAGCACGGTCTGAGCTTTCTCAAATTCGAGCTGATCACAATAAGTAGCAACGAGGTTTTGATAAACCTCTATGGATTTCGGAGCCATTGTCAGCGCTTTATTCATCGCTGCAAAACCCTCTTTTTCATGACCGGATATAAAGAGACATCGCCCCATAAGCGATAAAGCTTCAGCATTATCCGGATGCTGCGCAAGAACAGCTTTTGCCTTATCCGCAGCCTCTTTGAACCGACGGCGTTTAAGATCGAATTCGCCGTGAGCAACAATCGCCTCTGTATTGAAAGGACTGATTTTCTCCACCCGCAAAAAATTTTGGATCGAACTATCCATACCTTCTGCTTGCAATGCCTGGCCTAACAGAAGAATCGACTGCACATCATTGTCTTTCTCAAGGTAAGCAAACAGCTTTTTATAATCGCCCAGCTGGTATGCGGCGACTGCTTTTTGATAAACTTCTGGCGAAACTTTGGCTACGCTTTTTGCTTGTGTTCCCAATATCGAGAACAAGAGAATAAACGTGATGCACTCACGCCGCTTACAGGCTGACAGAAATCGGCTCAATGGATGTGAATCTTCGCTTCCTTACGGTACTCTTCCATTTTGTTCCATTCTAGAACTTCAGGACGTGAAGTCGTCAACTGATTCCAGGTTATGTGCGGACGCCCAGTATCGATTGGCACCATTGTAATGCAATCATCGACTGGACACACAGTCGAACATAATGCGCATCCTACACAATCTGGTTCACGCACGACCGGGTAAAGTCGTTCGTTGGCTTCTTTGGTCAACTTCAAATCGTGCAAATCGATGCACTGATGAGCAGCATCGTTGCAAGCAATGAAGCAGAGATTGCACTGAATGCATTTGTCGTGATTGATCTTAGCCACTGATTGAAAACCGAGATCGAAATCTCCAAATGAAGACACACGCGGCAACGACTTGCCGACGAAGTCATAAACAGTTTGGAATCCTTTATCGTCCATCCAGTTCGACATTCCCTCAATCATGTCTTCGACGATGCGAAAGCCCCAGTGCATAACGGCAGTACATACCTGCACGCTCAATGAGCCCAAGAGCATGAATTCCACACAGTCTTGCCATGTCTCTATGCCGCCTATGCCAGAGATCGGCAGCCTTGCTTTTTGCACTTCAGGGTCGTTGGCCACGGCACTGAGCAAATGCAGGGCGATCGGTTTTACCGCCGGACCGGCATAGCCACCATGCCCGCCCTTGCCACCAACATTGGGGCGCAATTCAAAAGTGTCGAGGTCAACTCCCATGATGCTGTTAATCGTGTTGATCAGAGAGAGGGCGGACGCTCTTCCCTTCACCGCCGCGCGCGCCGGCTGCACAATATCGGTGATATTCGGAGTCAGTTTAACGATTACCGGTTTGGTCGCGACATCCATGACCCAATCGGTGACCATGCACGTATACTCAGGCACTTGCCCCATCGCAGAGCCCATGCCCCGCTCAGACATGCCGTGCGGGCAACCGAAGTTCAGTTCGAAGCCGTCGCATCCGGTCTCTTCTGAACGCTTGATCACGTCCTGCCAGGCTTCTTTTTTCGATTCGACCATGACTGATACGATTACCGCATGATTAGGAAAATTCCTTTTCACTTCGGCAATTTCTTTCAAGTTCAGTTCAATCGGTCGATCGCTGATCAATTCAACGTTGTTCAATCCGATGATTTTGCTGCCTTTGTAGTCAATCGTGCCGTAGCGATTGCAGACGTTGAGAACGGGCGCTCCGATAGTTTTCCAAACCGCACCACCCCAGCCCTGTTCGAAAGCTTTCTGGACCTGATAAGCGGAATTGCTCGGAGGGGCCGAAGCCAACCAAAAAGGATTTGGAGATTTGATACCGGCAAAATCAATTTCGAGATTGGCCATTTTGTTCTTGTCCTTTGTTAGAACTTTGCTTACGGTTAAACCGCACTCTTTTTCCCAGGCTCCGACAGGTTTACATCCGCACGTGTCGGTCAAACACGACTGGCAGCAACTATCTTCGTCGCCTCAGTCTTGGTCAATCTGGCATGAATGCCTTTAGCGGCGATCTTGCCATCCTGGACCGCCATCACAGTCGATGCTTCACCTTTACTACGAATGCAATCGCCCCCAGCAAATATCTTGGGATTGTCAGTGCAGTTTGTCTCTCCATCGACGGCGATGTAGCCTTTGCTATCTTTGACGCCGAGTTCGGCCAATTTTTTCACGATCGGATGATGTTTTTTCTGACCGATTGCCTTAATCACCATATCGGCCGGCAGTACGAACTCCGAGTCAGGTACAGGCACGGCGGTGCGACGACCGGAAGCGTCGGGCTGGCCAAGATCCATACGTATGCACTTCAAACCTTCGACTTTGCCGTTGCCGATGATTTCGACCGGCTGAGTCAGGAAAGAAAAGCCGACACCTTCAGTCAAAGCGAATTCATATTCGAAGTGATAGGCGGGCATCTCGGCTTCGCTTCTGCGATAGACCATAGTGACACGCTCAGCGCCCAGACGTCTGGCGATGGTGGCACAATCGATGCCGGTGTTGCCGGCCCCGATTACACAAATACGTTTGCCGAATTTGATCGAGTCCAGCGGTTTCGTTTTTGTCTCTTCGATGAATTCAAGCCCGTCCAACACACCTTCCAAATCTTCACCAGGAATTTCCATGTCGGGCACAGCACCTAAACCGACGCTGACGAAAATGGCATCATGATCCTTGAGCAATTGCTCGAAAGTAATGTCACTACCAATGGTGACATTGGTCTTGATTTTAACGCCAAGACTCTCGATCATTTTGACTTCGGACAAACTGACTTCGACCGGTTCGCGAAAGACGACAATGCCGTATGTATCGAGTCCGCCCGCCCACTCTTTCTTTTCATAACAAGTGACGTCATAACCAAGCTTGGCTAATTCGCCGGCGCAAGAAAGTCCGGCCGGCCCGGCTCCGACAACTGCAATTTTGAACCCGTTGGCTGCGCCTTTCTTGAAGAAAGTAATTTTTTTACTGGCAGCATAATCCATTGCGTAACGCTGCAAGCGCCCAATGGCAATTGGCTTTTGGTCTTCTTCTAATACACAAGCCCCTTCGCACAATTCTTGCACCGGGCAAACTCGCGAGCAACTGGCGCCCATCAGATTCGACTCGAGAATAGTCTTAGCGGAACCTTTGACATTACCGGTTGAAATCTTGCGAATAAAAGTGGGAATGTCGATGTGCGTCGGGCATGCCGTCATGCAAGGTGCGTCGTAGCAATATAAGCAGCGATTAGCTTCCGCCACCGCTTCGCGCTCGCTCAAAGGTGGAAAGACCTCCTGAAAGCGCTCTTCCAGGTCCATTTCCCAGGCTTTATATTTGTGTGGTTTGTAATGTTCTGCCATGGCTTTTTCTCTTAGTCTAAGCTTGTGCCCGCATATGCGATTGATTTGCTTGGGGCCCCCTCAATCAAGGCCGGGCCCAAAGATTGCGCCCGCCGTGAGCGAATGTTAAAAGCTAGGGAGCGACCAGAGCCTCATAAGTTTCGGGGCGGCGATCGCGATAAAACTGCCAGGTATGACGAACTTCTTCAATCTCATCCAAATTCAAATCAGAAACGATCAGCTCTTCCTGGTCGCGGCTGGCTTGAGCGATAATTTGACCGCGGGGATTGCAGAAATAGCTGGAGCCATAAAATTCTCCGATGTTCCACGGCGCTTCTGTTCCAACTCTGTTGATTGCACCCAGGAAATATCCATTAGCGGCAGCATGCGCCGGTTGCTCTAGTTTCCACAAATATTCAGATAAGCCGGCGACTGTGGCCGAGGGATTAAAGACGATCTCAGCCCCATTTAAACCCAGCGCTCTCGCCCCTTCCGGGAAGTGACGGTCATAACAGATGTAGACACCGATGGTGGCATATTTGGTGCGGAAAACTGGGTAGCCCAAATTGCCCGGGCGGAAATAGAACTTTTCCCAGAAGCCGGGAGCTACTTGCGGAATGTGATTCTTCCGATATTTGCCAAGATAGGTGCCGTCAGCATCTATGACAGCGGCAGTGTTGTAGAGAACACCTTTGCCTTCTTTTTCATAGATAGGCACTATCAGAACCATGCTGTATTTTTTCGCGACTTCTTTTAATTTAGTCACGGTCGGTCCATCCGGAATTTCCTCAGCCGCTTCGTACCAGGCAGAATTTTGCTCGGCACAGAAATATGGACCATTGAAAATTTCCTGATAGCAGAGAATTTTGACGCCTTTGTCTGCCGCGTCTTTAGTGTATTTCAAATGCTTTTCCAGCATCGAATCTTGAATCTTGGCAATTGTCGCTTTGTCGGCACCGTTACCGTTAGTGACAATGTCGTTTTTGGTTTGAATCAAACCACAACGTACAACATTCGGCATTATTGTTAGTTCTCCTGCAGCAGATCGAAACTATTGATACCAGTGAATCCTGCGGCGCAAAGCTTCAGGCGACAGGCACCTTGCTTGTTTTTTCCAGCGCTAGCCTGAGCGTCTTGAGCATCGTATCGACATCTTCTCTGGTCACACACATGGGCGGCTTGATGCGCAAGACGTTACCATACAAGCCACCTTTGCCCAGAATGACGCCGTCATCTTTGGCGTGCTCGAGGACGCGCGCGGTCTCGGCAGGCAGCGGCTCCTTGTGGGGACCAGCCAACTCCACGCCGATCATCAAACCTTTACCGCGAATGTCGGCCATAATTGGAAACGACTTGGCCAGATCTTTCAAACCCTCCAGCAAATGCTGGCCGACGACTTTGGCATTTTCCATCAAGCGTTCTTCTTCGATGGTTTCAAGCACAGCCAGGGCGGTGGTGGAGGAAACTGGATTACCGCCAAAAGTATTGATCTGCTGTTTTTGACAACGGTCGGCAACTTCCGCGGTCGTGATCATGGCCCCGATCGGAAAACCGTTGGCCAGTCCTTTGGCCATGGTGATGAAATCCGGCTCGACATCCCAGTTGGTGATACCAAACCAGTGGTTGCCTGTGCGCCCAACTCCTGTTTGCACTTCATCGGCAATGAAAAGCGCGCCGTATTTTTCCAGAATGCGTTTCACTTCTTTGAAGTAATCGGCGTGCGGCGTAATCGCACCGCCTACACCTTGAATCGGCTCGGCAATCATGACAGCAGGTTTGCCGCTAGTTTCAGTCTGGATTACTTTCTCAACGTCTTGAGCGCACTCCAAATTGCAGCTGTTTGGCGTTTTGCCGAATGGGCAACGGTAGCAATAACAATTCTCAGCAAAGACGATGCCTGCCGCCGGCGGCAATTCCGGTCGCCATGTCCAATTACCGGTGAGACTGGAAGTCAGATGCGATTCGCCATGATAAGAATGCTTGAGTGCAATCACTTCTTGACGCCCGCTAGCCAATTTGGCCATGCGCACCGCTGACTCATTGGCTTCGGTGCCTGAATTGGTGATGAAACTTTTGGAAAGTTTACCAGGCGTTATCTGCGCCAGCTTTTCTGCCAGGTCGACCATCGGTTGGGTCATAAAAATGGTCGAAGTATGCTGCAGAGTTTTGACCTGCTCGACTGTTCTAGCGACCACCTTCGGGTGGCAATGACCGACACTGACTGTGACTATACCGGCAAACATATCGAGATATCGTTTGCCTTTTTCATCAAAGAGATATTGCATTTCACCGCGCACCAGATGTGGTGCATCGCTGAAGAGCTGCTTGACGCCTGGGACGATGTATTTTCCCCTTTTCTCTTTCAGCTCTTCCCGACTCAGCAAAGCTTTCACATTACCTCCAAAGTCGATGAGGGAACGACTCGCTCAACGAAGCCGTTTTCATCTCCGACGATCCGATGCCTATATCTATATAGATGGAAGATAGA
>CAJCHQ010000169.1 GCA_903970295.1 Bryobacterales bacterium | reverse complement strand
AGGATGGTCGGCGCCCAGAGTGTCTCGGGCGATGCTGTCAGCTTGTTCGTAGAACTTGCCGGCTTTGGCGAGATCACCACTTTGGGCATACGCATCAGCCAGATTGGTTTCGATCTCAGCCAACTCGGCAGTTTTTTCATTCGGATTATTTTGCAGAGAGATAACCATCGCCAGCTGCAATTTTGGTATTGCAGCTTGGGCGGCAGCAGCGTCATTCTTGAGGCAATAATTACGACCGAGATTGTTGAGCAGTTTGCTCACTAACTTGCCCGTTGCAGTGGCAGCTTTGGTTGCGATTGCCAGTCCGTTATTGAACAACTCCTCGGCTGGGTCAAAAAGGTCTTTTCTTTGTTTGACCAGACCGAGATCATTGTCAACTTCCGCCACTTCGACTGAGTCTTTGCCGTGCACTTTTTGTCTGATCTGGAGAGCTTCAGTCAGGATGGGCTCGGCTCCATCCAGGTTGCCGAAATCGCTGTAACAGACGCCCATAGCGACGAGACTCTTCGAGTAGCGGTCGTCTGCCTCGCCGTAATTATCCTTGGCATCGTTGCGCGCCGCTTCCAAAAGTTCAGCAGATTCAGTGAAGTCACCGTTTTCGTATGTGCGCATGCCGACATCATAATAGCCATCCCACGAAGTTTTGGGCACGACCACATTGGCTAGATTAGCAGCCTGGCTGCGGTTCACGGTCAAATCGATAGCCGCAAAAATGGCGTCTGAGTTCTGGGAGGCATTTTTCTTTTGCTCTCGGGATGGAATCAATTCGCCGGATGGACTGAATTTGGCTCCGCCATCCGTCAACATTTTGAGCAGATCCGGATTTTGTTTAGCCGCAGCAGCCATCGCCTTGAATAGATCGTTCGAGATGGCATCCGACGTGACTTTGTTCTCGGGATTTGGGGAATTCATTCCTAACAAGCGCCAAATTGCCAACTGCATGATCTGACTTTGAGCGCTCAGAGCTTTGCCGATCGGTAGTTTCGAGTAAGCCTGTTGTCGACCTAACTCTTGCGCCGCCAGAACTGTAGCTGCCAGTTGTTGCCAAATTTTCAGTTCCTCCGGCGTGCTGCCGTAAGGTCCGGCAGAAAATTCTGCTTGTTGATTTGTCGGCGGCGCTACCGTTTTAACGTCAGCGCAAACGGTCGGAACCTTGAAATCAACTGTGCTGCCGACAGGAATAAACGCCATGGTGTCGGTCGTGGCCATCATCTTTTGGACGCCGGCGCTGGCACCCGGATGGAATATTTCAAAACGCGGAATGAGAACGGTGATGTCCACATTTTCATGATTGGTCAAAAGGACTGTGACTTCGCTCGTCGTCACTCCGTCCCCTTGCACCTTGAGCGACACCTTTTTGCTTTTCAAAGCATCCCGCAGCATATAGACGCTTTGCTCTGGCCTGGGGGGTGTCGCACTAATTCCTTTTTGCGCTTGCGCAGGCCAGGCCGTTTGCAGGCAAACTGCCGCAGCCAGGAGCAAAGTCAGCAAGCGTCGCAGTGATAAGCGCGACGAGCGATCCCAGTGGTTGTTTTTCTTCTGCATCAAAGTTGGCTCACCAGTGTAGATTGACGAACTGTTCTCTCATACTAACCACTTTTGCGGCTATGTTCTCAGTTCTCAATGCTTTTGAGATGAATCAGATATACCCGGAGGGGCAGATAAATTCAACGAAGATTCATCGCCTTTGTGAAAGATCTACTGACATCGGGTGCGATTCAGGCGGGCATAACAACTGCTTTTCGGTAAAATTTAATCGCTCGGCAGGAACAAATTTGCAAGAGGCCTAAACCGTCAAGGGACTTGCGTCATACCTGGAAGTAAAGATGTCCGAGCGCTTGTAAAAATCTGGCCAACACTGTTTGTACCCTTTGACTCGCCGGTGTCGATCCCGAATAATCATGGCAGCGCACAATTTGCGGATGGCCGTGACCTCGAGGTAGGGAGAGAAAATCAGTGAAACTACTTGCTCTGTTTTTGGGATTTCTTGTTTGCATACAGATGACATATTGTCCGATCGCTCTTGCGGCCATGAGTGTCACTCCCGGTGGTGGCGTGCAAGGACAACTGCCTTGTAACAAAATCGGCGCTCTTCTCCTGGCCGATGGCGTGGCGATCATGAACGGCACGACGATCGAAGTGACAGGCAAGGCTCAAGACGGCAAATCACAGACGCAATTGCACGGCAAGATCTTCAAAGTCGAGCAGGTCAGCGGTAACGTCAATGGCTCTGCATTCTTCGAAGACGGTCCTGGATTGAGCAAATTGATTGCCGCAAACTGCCCCGAAAGCGTCAAATTGAATGATGGCTCGCTCGTCAAAGGATCGATCGACTCAATCACTTCAGATGCTGTCAGCGTCGGCGGACGCTCGATTCCCATGAGCCAGGTCCTGAAGATTCACTCTGCCCGAGTCTTCAATTTCCACATGAAGAATGAGAAAATCAGTTTCGAAGCCTCCTGCTTGCATGCTGGTGGAGGCGCCACTAAGACAAGCAAAAACAGTGGAGACCACTTCTATCAAAGACATCCATATTACACAATTGCGATTCTTGCCGGTGTCGGTTGCGGTATCGCCTGCGCCATCGCTATACCGATTGCCTGCGCCAATCGTGGACACCACAACAACGAACAGCAATTGGTCAATAATATCTATCTGCTCAAAACTCTCAACGCCAGAAACACGACGGCTGTAGCGCAGCCAATCACGGCAGCTGCGACTCGAACAGTAGCTGCCACTGTGGTGACGCCTGTTAACAACGGAGCGATCACAATCAATGCTCAGGGCTTCCCAGTGCAAAATGGAGTGCTGCTACCTTCACAGTAAGCTCTCGTAATTTGCTGGCGTTGCGCACAAATCAAAAACCTCCTTCTTGAATCTCGAGAAGGAGGTTTTATTTAGATTCGATGAACGCTTCTTGAATCGCGTCGTGCAGCTCAGTCACGCTCTGGTAGCGTTTGGTCGGATCTTTTTCCAGGCATTTGGCGATCAGATTATCGATTTTGGAACCGCGCCTGACAGTGCTTGTGAATTCGGTGATAGACGGGGCTTTCTCCGTCAGATGTTTGGCCATTAACAGACCCAGGTCTTCAGGGTCAAATGGACCTCTGCCTGTGAGTAATTCGAAAGCGACCACGCCCAAACTATAAATATCCGAACGGGCATCGAGTGGCTTATCCGAAATTTGTTCGGGCGACATATACTCGGGCGTGCCGATAATTCGCCCGGTGCTGGTCAAGCGCTTTTTGTCAACATTTTCCAGCAAATGGGCGATGCCGAAATCAACCAATTTGACCCAATCCGGGCGTTCTACTTTATCTTGCAGGAGGATGTTTTCTGGCTTCAAATCACGATGAATGATGCCATGACTGTGAGCTTCTTCCAGGGCCAGAGAGACTTGGGTGAGGATACGGGCGATGCCGGTCAGGGGTGGCAGCCCCTGCTTTTCCAGACGATCGGCTAAAGCCATACCGCGAATATATTCCATAACCAGGTACGGTTGCCGACCTTCGATGAAACCGAAATCGTATACCGAAACGATGTTCGGGTGATTGAGGCGAGCCACGAGTTTGCATTCGCGCTCGAAGCGCTCGACCGCTTCCGGTCGCGAAGCCATAGCCTCGTGCACAACTTTGACTATTACAGGGCGCTCCATACCGATATGGTGGGCTAGATAAAGCTCAGCCATACCGCCTTCTGCAAAATGAGAATCGATTTGATATTTACCGTCGAGATTCTTGCCCACCAGAGAGTGAGCGTTGGCGTCGACTTTTCTAAACTGGGACGTTTTAATTGTTTCGGTCGACGTCGATGGTGCTTTGGTGATTACCGTGCCGCCGTGGTCGCTTGCAGCATAATCGGCGGTGCTCGGACCTTCCTGTAGAGATGGCTTGGCAAAATTATTCGAGTTTGGTAATTGGCGCTGCAAGGGCGTCAGCTGGGTACCGTCAACGGCGCAATATCCTGACTGGCTGGGATATCGTCTCAGGCATTTCGCGCAGGATTTGGCGACCACGGTTTGGTCCGAACTCGGGGAGATTTCGCGGCGCACTAAGTCAGAGTGGTCGAAACCACAAAAGCGGGCAGCGCTTTCAAATTGGGCACCGCATTTAGTGCATACTGCTTCTTGCACTATTCTGTCACCAAGATTGTTCTCCGTTAAAAGTGTTCGAGTGACACGTCTGCAGCCAGGACTCCGTCGGTATCATTGGATACGATCGTGACCGTAGCCGCGTCGGCTTTAGGTTTGACCGCCGGTGCAGGCATTGGTTTCTGAGCAACTGCGTGAGTAAGCCCTGAGTCGTGTACTGGCGCTTTGTTTGCTAATGCCTGTTTTGTCTTTTTGGCGGCTACCGTTGGGGCTTTGATTGGCCTATGAGCGATCTTGAGGGGTACGGGCCTGGCATCTTTTGTCGCGACTTGGGCCGGCGGTTTGTGCTTGGCTGCATTATCCTCTGGCACGTAAGCGATCAT
>CAJCHQ010000168.1 GCA_903970295.1 Bryobacterales bacterium | reverse complement strand
ACGCCCTCGGGGAAATAATCGGAATCTAACCAGCGAACTAAGGATAGCGGTGACACTAGGCGACCTGCTCGAGTGAGAATTGGGACTAGTATATATCAAACAGGCATGTGGTGAATGTCAGGTGAACGCCTGTATCTCGCTGTAGCTGGGGCGCAGCATTGACGGCTAGACGCGCAAAGTGGCAGACTGTAAGCTGTCGCGAGAGGATGTGAAGCAGAGCTTGTGCTTGGTTGAGAGAATGTCAGTCCAGAAGCAGTGGTTTGCGTGACTGTTCCATTTTGATCAGCATCCGCGAAATCTGCGCGGATACATCATCAGTGATTTGATTCAAAACATTACGCTTGTCTTTTTTATAGTCGGGGTAGCGGGCTGACATGTCAATCGAGTCACCGACGTCCAGAAGCACGCGGCGCGCCCCTTTGGATGACGGATCTCCGCCTATGACTTCGGTTTCCAGCCGCTCGATTATGTCGGCGAAGCGCTCCTGGGTATTTTGTTCTTTGAAATAACCTTCATAGATGACGATGAAATTGACGACACGATCGAGATCTTTGTAGAAGTTTTTGATGATCGACGCTTTTTCATCATGAACTTTCTTTTGATACTCGGACATTGCTGCTTCATCGACATAAATGAAGTCGTCCATCGTGTTGCGCAGGATGCGCACGCACTCGAGCGGCTTGGCTGTGGGCGGCAGGGTAACGCGCAGCTGCGTGGCAACACTGTTTAGAATATGCTTGCGCATGGCTTGAATGCGATCGTTCATTGTCGCATCGGCATCGGGCTTGAAGCCATATTCTGCCTCGAGAGCAACCAGTAGGCGTTCAGCAACCAGGCGAATGCGTGGGTAGAAAGCGTTCTCATCTTCTGCGTTTTTGATATTCAAGCGCAATTCCAGAGCCGTCAGTGTCTTTTTCAGGGCGGGACGAATATCGCCGGAGTACGTATATTTGAGAGCAATTGGTGTCAAATATACTGGCTCGATCACACCATTGCCACCAGCTGTCATTTTTTGCAATTCTTCGACTGCCCAAAAAGTCAGCTGCGCTGCTCCTGATTCGAGACCCATGAGCGTGTCATTTTGTCTGGAGATCTCGCCTTCGGGAAATAGACACAGTTTCTTCTTACCTTCGGCAATAACTTTGCGCGTCATTTTGAATGATTCTCTGTCGGCTGCCCCGCGCACCACCGAGTAGGCGCCCAGGCGTTGCAACCACCAGCCATTCATGCCGTTGTCCCAGTCGAACACTTCACGCGCGGCGACATAGTTGAAGTCTTCATGGACCATCATCGAAAAAACAAAAATGATTTCAGGATCGATTCGATTGCTGTGGTTGGGGCAAACCATGCCACGTTTTTTCGCCACTTTTTTGAAGCGCTCGATCGCTCCATCGACCGGCTTTACCTCGATGCCGCCCATCTGCACTTTCATGAACATAGGCAAAAGCACTTTAAAGGTATTGATTAGTGCCGGCGAATCTTTTGGAGGGCGAAAATCAAGCACTGCTAACTTCCCGGGATGGCGGTACGATCCGCTTCGTCATCGATCAACCGCGTCTGAATCTCTTACTTTCAACCTCGGACCGGGTTCCCTGGAGCATCGCCTCTAGATTATACGGGGTTAGATTGACTCCGGCAAAGCTTTGAAGGTGTAACCTTTGGCTTTGCCGCGGGCGATAATTTCACGCGTGGCTGCAATTGTTTGCGAGGCAATATGAGTGCCTTCATGCAGGACGATCAGGGTGCCGTCGGTCAGTTTCCGACAAACTCTCTCAACCACCCGTTCGGCTCCCACACCCTGCCAATCTTCGGGCACCGCTCCCCAGTAGACGATGCGCATGTCCAACTCTTTCAAGCAAGCCGCTCCGCGCTTGTCAATCATGCCGTAGGGCGGGCGGAATAATTTAGGCTTGCGTCCTGTGGCTTTTTCTAAAAGAGCATTGGTGTGCATGATCTCTCTCTCGATCATGCGCGTGGGCATGCTGGGCATGAAGTTGTGATTGAGCGAATGATTGCCGATCGTGTGACCTTTATCGGCAACAGATTTAGCCAGCTCGGGAAATTTAGCCACCTCGGTGCCAATCAAAAAGAAGGTAGCGAGAACGCCTTCGGCTTCCAGAAGTAAAAGGAGATCTTTTGTCGTCGAGGGATTAGGTCCGTCGTCGAATGTGAGGTAGAGTGTGTTTTGCTCGCCGCTGCCACCATCGATAGTGCTAATTTCTTGAGTCGAAGTTTCGTTGCCCCAGTAGCCGGCAGGCAAAATGCAGCGTCCCAAACCGGTGAGCCATTGCATCCTCACGTGCGAGATTTCGTCGCCGATATTGATTGGTTTTTTGCCGCTGTCAAACATTTGCCGGTTCGCTCAATTTTGTCGTGTTTTGGATCAGCTGGTGAATTGCTCTGCGCGCTCGATCGCCGACGTCGTTGGAGCGTCTCTGTGCTATTGATTCTATCGCACTGGCGAAGGCATAAAATCGGTCGATAGACATATGTGTCGCTTTCGGGTGCGGCAGTAAGCTGCGCATGTAGCCGCGCAGATTGCTCGCTTCTTTCTCCGATAGCGGTTGCACTATTTCCAGCAAAGATTTAATTGTGCGCAAATTTACCAGAGGGGTTTGGTAAGTGAGCAGTCCTCGCGACATTGCCCGATGCATGAGCACACATTGAGGCAGTGGTGCTTTTCTGTCTTTGTCACCACTGGGAATGGCTGAGAGATAGTCATTCCATTTGGGAAACTCATAAAGTATCTGCAGAAGCGAGTCGCTCTCGCGATCGTCGCCTGTGCGCGTCGGCATCATGCCGTAGATATAGCCTCTGGCCTCGCATTTATCCACTTCTTTGGAAACTTGCAGCATCACCGCCGAAAGCGAAGATGCTTTCAAGATGATTGCTTGTTCGTTGAATTGGCCGATGCGACCCGGTGCGAAACTGACTTCTTTCACCGCATACTCCTGGCACAGAAGCATGTCTAAAACAGCGTCTCCGACGAGAGCACCGAATTCAGCCGTGGTCACATTACCGGTGACAAAGTAAATGGTGACTTCGGGAAGTTGGCGGCCAAAGGAAACATTCAGAATGCCTGTCACTCTTTCGAGGCTCAGGAATTGCATCACATTGAATATGGTGCCTTCCCGGACAGAGGTGATATGAAAATTAATTCCCACGGATGTCCCCGACTGGGCTACTGGACGCCAGTTTAGATTATACCCAGCTATATTTCTCTATTTGGACCGATCGACTCTTTCGTTCAGGGCGGCCTGAGCAACCAGGCGGTCGTCGAAGTCGATGGTCTTGGTTTTGAGGATTTGGTAGGTTTCGTGCCCCTTACCGGCAATGACAATGATATCGTCTGCGCCGGCGTCTGCAATCGCCGCATTGATCGCGGCGGCTCGGTCGGGTTCGACTTTGACCGACTTTATCCTTTTGATGCCGGCCAGGATTTCGGCAATGATTTTTTCCGGATCTTCGCTGCGCGGATTGTC
>CAJCHQ010000167.1 GCA_903970295.1 Bryobacterales bacterium | reverse complement strand
TGCACGGCATTTTACGCGTCGCCAGTGAGGGCGTAGCCGGTGCATTGTTGACTCGATTGGTTGTGTCGAGATATCCGAATTTGCGAATGATTCCTTTTGCGGAACAAAAAATCTTTTTGCATTACGGAATGCTATGGCATGCACAGCGGCATCTCAGCCCATCAACAAAAGTTTTTCTCGAACACGTCAAGCAAGAATGCTTCAAGCAATAGCGTATTGATGAGTGTTTTCGGCATTTTCGATTGATATGAAAACTCTATCGTATACATTGGAGTTCAGTATTGGATCTTTTATACGACGCTGTGTAAATTGAAAGTGTGACAGCAAAAAGATGGCGATAGGGCACGCGGCGAGACGCAGTCAGCTGTGACAAGGAGTCGAAATGCAAGGTACACCTCATCTGTGGCACCCCTTCAGCGGAGCCAAGCTATATCAATCTTCTGGTTCGCGCACCACTTTCAGTGAAAGATGGAGCGTAGACAGCGATCACACTTTTGATCCAGCATCACTGGCAGAGGCAAATGAAGATGACTCTGATTTAGAACATTTGCTATCACGAAGCGAGTCCCCTCAAAAGACTTTGAATAGTTAGTGAAGCGATCTACACAAAGCGTCCAAGCGATTTAAATACTGAACGCAAGATGGCTCCCCTCTGAATTAAAGTGCTTATAGTCGAACCAGGGCCATGCAGAACCGATCGGCGGGTTCGTTCAGCTTGACCGAAAGCGCTGACTTCCCAGCGGCGACCGTCGGTGCCAGGAAAGACTGAGCCGGAGAGGTCTACACCCGAAAAAGCAATGCAGTTCTTCATTTAAGCAATCCGACAGCCCAGAGCACGATATTGTTGCCCGGCCAACAGTGTGGCCAAACCAGTGTTAACCCCAGACTCAAAAGTCTGGACCCTCTGGTAGAATTAGGCAGTTCGACCACTTTACGAAGGACAGCAACTACTATGCAATGGAAAACTTCTTTAGCGGCAATTCTTGTTGCCACCACATTTAGTGCCACGTCGATGGTTGCTCCGTCCTGGGCAGCAGCCTCCGAAAAAGCTCAGCTGGACAAAGCTGGAGCAGACGTATCAGCAGGCAAGTACAAAGAGGGCGCGGCCGAATTTCAAGCGCTCGGCGAAAAGGGTAATCCATTTGCCCAGTGCATCTGCGGTGTGATGTATCAGAACGGCCGAGGCGTGCCCAAAGACATTCATAAAGCAGTTGATTGGTACATGAAGTCAGCCAAGCAAGGCTTCGCCGGCGCCGAAGAGCATCTCGGCGAAATCTACAGAGATGGCACTGACGGTATCAGGAAAGACAATAAGTTGGCAGCCAATTGGTTCCGACGCGCCGCCTTCCACGGCGATGGCAAAGCTCAATTGGCCCTGGGCAGAATGTTCATGGACAGCGCCAAGCCCCAAGAATCCAACGAAGCCAAAGTCTGGTTGGCAAGAGCCTGTCAGGCTCCTGGGCACATCTCTGATGAAGCGCACAAATCATTTATGCAGCTACCTGGCGTGTCTGAAATTGCCAAAGCACAAGATAATTTCGCATTCGCCATGGCTAATCTGGCAGTCGGCGGCAATCTGTCGCGGATGTCCGAAAAGAAAAACGGCAAAGGCGCTTCGTCTGCTGAGTTGTTAGCGGGCATGGTGGACAAGAACGACAAATCAACGGCCGATTTGCTCAGCAGCATGTCGGAGAAATCCGGCAGCAGCAGCGGCAAGTCGTCGTCTTCATCACTGGCTGATTTGTCGGCACTCTCTACATCATCCGGCAGCGGACTGTCAAAAATGTCGGAAAAGGGAGGCTCTATCGATCTCTCGTCTGCTGACTTGAGCAAGTTCTCGGAAAAAGTATCGGCTAATTTGGGTGACAAACCGAAATTGCATGCAATCGTTGCTCCCTCCGATCTGCCATCCGCACCAAAAGACAACTGGAGTGGGTACAGCTCAGTGGAAAAATCACTTTCCGGACTCTAAATTACTTAGCGTGAGGAGCCGCTTTCTTCTCGCTATTATTCTTCACCGAATGCTCAGCCTTCGACAGCTGAGCATTTGCTTCTGCACCC
This sequence comes from Bryobacterales bacterium, assembly GCA_903970295.1. The sequence continues at coordinate 1,461 of CAJCHQ010000167.1, read as the reverse complement.
ATTTTTTTCATCGAATTTTCCATAGCCGCCCCGGCCTTATTGGCATTTTTGCCTAAATCATCCAAAGCATGATTACTTTTAACGCCGGCAGCGAATTCAACACCGGCTTTGTCGGTTTCTTTGCCAAGCGTGTTCAAGGCATTCGAGGCATTTTTTTGCAAATCACTGTTTTTTGCTTTCTTGCCCGCCTCTTGCGCGCTCTTGTCCAAATTTTTCAAAGATGTAGACATTTCGCGACCGGCGTCGTTGGCAACTTTGCCAATGGCATGCATGGCATCAGCCGCGTCTTTGTTCAAATCGCTAGTCGTGCTCGAGGTGCTGGAAGTAGTGGTGGTTGTGGTTGTGCCATCGGCAGCAAAGCAGCCGCTGCAAGCGCTAAGAGCAAAAGCCAAGGACAAATTGAAAATCTTCGTTTTCATCACATTCCTTTGGAACAAAGTTATTGCGGGATGAGGCAACCGTTTTAAAGTTGGTCGCAACTTACCATGCTGTTATGGCTTTGATCAAGACCACGGACGAGCTGGAAAGGTTCCTGCATACAGCGCGGGACGACCTCTGAACTGCTGCTCAGGCGCTTAGTCTCCACTTAGGGTACGCTTCTCAGCTAAGACTAGCCGCTCCTGAGAGAATTGCAATGCCCGAGGAAATTAATCACCCGACTGTTCAGGAGGTGCAAACCCAACTCGCGCTCACCCGAACCGTGCTCGCGCTAGACAGGACTTTGCTTTCCTGGGTTCGCACTTCCTTGTCGCTGATCGCTTTCGGCTTCACCCTCGCCCGGTTTGTTCACGATCTCGTCATCGCCGGTTCATTGAAAGCAGTAGATTCACAATATCCGAGACATCTGGGAATGACCTTGATGTTCTTGGGCATCGCTGGGCTACTTGGCGGGGCTTTCGATCACTGGCGAGCGGTGAAGAAGCTGCAAAAAGATGTGGCAATTTCACCCTGGTCGTCATCGCTAGTTGTAGCGTTGCTCCTGATGGTGATAAGCATTACCCTGATTTTCAACTTGATGACCAACATCGATCATCTCTAAGAGCACGAGAAATCGGAAACCTCTAGGCCCTGGCTGACTGCTCAACCTTGGCTGTGAGCATTTCGCCTACCAGCCGTCCTGTTTCGAGAGCACCGTTGATTGACCCAATACTGAGATGATCTCCACACACATACAAGCCCTCGCGCACTTCGTACCGCGCGGAAACTCGTGGCCCTTTAACTGGAAGTTGCTTTGGCAATGCGTGCTTGATTCTGTATGTGCGTAAGTGTCGCCATTGCTCAGTCTGCGACCCGTACCAATTTGACAGTTGCTTTTGCACTTGCCCCAGCAAAACATCGTCACTCTCAGCGGGATTGCCCAACACCGTGACTGATATCAGCGACTTGCCGGCGGGAGCATAACTCGGCGAAATAACACTTGGCACACAAAGATTGTTGATTACGCCTTCCCCGTCCCCGTTC
>CAJCHQ010000166.1 GCA_903970295.1 Bryobacterales bacterium | reverse complement strand
CAATCCACCGGTCGCCGATCCGTGCCCGGCGTTAGTGGAATCCGATACGACTACCGGACCGGGAGCTGTCCCAGTAAAATTGGCGCCGGCAACCAATGTCAGATCTCCACCTGAGCCTGACCCGTTGGAAGTATCAAGAACGCTACCTGAAGCGCTGACAATATTGCCACCGGCTACAATCGCCAGGGGATTGCCGCCCGTCGCTCCAATCGTGCCGTCAATCGTGATCGAGCCGGTGTTGCTGAAATTAGGATCGCCTGAAGTCGTAATATTGCCCAAAATGAGATTGGCGGTCTCGGTATTGATTACAGCCGATTTGCCATTTATGTTCACAACGCCTGTCACGGTTTGCGGATCGAAAGTCACCGAACCGTTGCCCGAAGTGATATTCACCTCTTTCGATAAAACGCTGCCACCGAGGAAATAAATATTGCCATTGTCGCCGGAAGCGATGTTGACATTGCCCGACTTAGCACTGATCGTGCCGTCAGTGTTGCCGACGTACAAACCTTGAGTGCTTTGAATATTGACGTTGCCGGTTTTGGCAGTGATCGACCCGACGTTTGTCAGTGACGGAGTGTTTAAATTGACGTTCTGAGAAGCAGTGATCGTAGGCGTTGGACCACCGACATTGGGATCGTTGATAATTGACGGAGCCTTGATCGTGACACTGCTTGTACTCGAAATCGCCCCTTCGTTTGTGACGAAACTAGAAGCTGACAGATTGCTACCGGCCGCATACAAACCGTTGCCGGCTGTGTAAGAAGCGATGGTGCCGGTGGTGGCATTTGTGATCGACGTAGCCGTGATCGTGTCAGTGGCATTTTTGCTGGTCGAGGCAGTGAGCAAAGACCCATCGTTGGTGACCGTACCTGTCACTTTCAACGTCGGCACCTGATCGATGTAAGTGACGCCTTTGGCAATCGTCAGATTGGCGATCGAACCGCCCAGGGCGGAGTCGACTGCGCTTAAATTAGCTGTATTCAAATTGACGGTGCCACCGGTAGCGGCACCATTACTGTTGATCACAATCGCTTGCGGACCGCCCGAAAGAATTTGCTCGGCGGCCAGAAGTTCGCTGGGCGTCAGTTTACTGCCCACTGAAACAACTGAAGCTTTGCCACCGACGTCGATAGTCAGTGTATGAAAATGAGCCAGACCGCTGGCGCTGATATTTGCTGTTGTCGAAGTTAAATCCAGACCCTGCACCGCTGGCGTGGTACCAGCAGTGGCTTGGGTTTTTGCGTTGTTGGTGACACTTTTGTTGACAATTGTATTGGTCGTTGTCTGCTTGCTCGGTGAGTGAGTTCCCGAAGCCGAATTGCTCGAATTGCTCGAATTGCTCGAATTGTTAGCGTTGCTTGACTGGTTCGAGTGATTTTGCGGCATCACTGTGACCGTGGTGTGCACAGGATGAACCACTACAGGAGGTATTGTGACACCGACCGGCTGTACATTTGCCCAAACATTTGTACCGCTGACCGAAGCGCAAACGACAAGCCCCAGTGACACACTCAGACATCGCTGCCTGATGCTGTACGGATTGGACACGAATACCTGGCAGCTGTCTAATTGAACTTTTGGCATAGAAATAACACCCTCTCTGCGGGTCGCAACGGGAAGAACACACGAGATACATGATCTACGTCGAACTATGCTAATCCGTTGTCGACCAATTGTCAGGTGCTAAATAAGCCCCATTTATTAGGACTTCACAGGACAAAGGCGGGGGCATTGTTTTCAGCTATTTTAAATCCTGCTTATTATTGGCATTTGTGTCTCAATCGAGCTGGCGGGCCATTAGTCCTTAGACCGGGCTCAACTATTCACGAGACAGCTCACCTATAATGACAACGTCGTTTGATCTAAGTCAGGTCGGTCCTGTCGGCCAACTGGGAAACAATGCCACAAGCTGCTCCAGCCGCCAGTTTCAGTAACTCGAAAAAGGCGCCGCCAGAGGTGCCTGCCGAAACGCCCCTCGTCAGCCACAAAAACCACAAAAAGAGTGAGCTCGCCTTCTGCTGCGCGCGAACACCGCTGGCAATAGCGCTCTATCTTGCCGCTTGCCTTGCGTTTCTCTTGGCACCGCCAAGAGCCGGGGGCACATCCGGGCTGGCGACGATGTTCGACAAGCACTCCCGCCTGCACAATTTACCAGCTGGAAAAATCGTCTTGATCGGCGGCAGCAATGTTTCCACAGGTGTAGACAGCGAGACAATCGAAAAGGCTCTGCACCGCCCGGTCGTCAACATGGGTCTGGGCGCATCACTCGGACTGCGCTATATGATGCAGGAAGTTAAGGATGACATTCGTGCCGGTGATTTGCTCGTCGTTTTGCCTGAGTACGATTATTTCCTCGACATCCCCAGAGCGTCCAACGCTCATTTGAACGGCTCTAGCGATTTATTTCAATTAGCTCTTGCGCATCCGCCTTCAATCAAATGGATCGCCGTCGACTATCTGGGCTCACCCGACAGGTTTTACAACGGGCTTGCGGATTTGCAAACCTTCATCGGCACGAAGAAAAATTTCTACGCCAACGCCTACAAGCGCTATAAAGATTCGCATTTCTCGCTGGCAATCAGCGATTTGCTCCAACCCGGTTCGACCATTTTCACGCAAAGGAAAAACTACAATAAATATGGCGATTTTGTCGGACATCTAAAACTGCAGCCGCCCGGTTTTGGCGCACTGCAATTTCTCGATTACCCGACTGACAAATTCAACGATGAGGCAATTCAAGCAATCTCGGACTTTGGCGCTGAAGCCGAGCGGAAGGGCGCGACCGTAGTGATCATTCCGCCGCCATTTCCGCTCGAACAAAAAGCGCTGCCTAGAGCCAGAGTCATTTGCGCCCACTGGCAGACGATCCGGAACGTATCTGTATTGTCGGCTACCGACCGCTATACATTTGCGAAGGAAGAATTTTTCGACACCCCGTATCACATGAATGCACATGGACGCGTGCAACGCACGGCGAGGATCGTAGAAGATCTACGCACCTACCTGGCCAATCGCTGACTGTGTAAAAACGACCTGTTCGAATTACTGATTCATTGCTGTGACAGCTGGAATCATCAGTTCGAATGGCTTCGAATCTCTCGACATGATTTGCATGAGCGCGGTGCTCTTCAAAATTCGATTGATTACTTTCTTCTGCTCTGGATCGAGCGAAGAAACCATATCCTGCAACGGTTTCACGCCCTTGATCGCCGACACGACCTGGAACTCACTGGCAAATGCCCGCAGTTCACCCAGGTCAGTGGCTCTGACACCGCGATACGGAATGAAGGGTGCCGGGTTCACTTCTTCGAAGGAGCGGAACGATTTTGGCGCGATCGTCAAATGCGAACCGGGATTGATGCGAATCGATCGACCGCCGGCTCTTACCACTACCGACTCGGCGCTCGGTCCGTGGAAATTGTAGACGCTCAAACCTTTTGCAGTAACACAGAGCAATGCCGCCGACTTGGCTGCGATATCGATTTTTCCAAAGGGCGTCTCGATCGACGAATTTTGCTGCGGCACTTCGAACGACAGACCGTGACCCAGATGTCTGATGCTCGTGTCCGCTTGCGCTTTGCTCATGGGCTCGCGTACTTTGCGTACTTTAGATATAGTCGCCTGCAGGGGCCCGCCGAGGACGTTGGTTCTCGAGTCACTGACTGCCGCTGCTTCTTGATCGCTATCCACCGATGCAGATGGCGCCGGAGCCGGTGCCGCCGGATTCAGGGACGGTGCCATACCTGGGATGGAGGCATTCAACAAATTCGCACCAGAGAAACTAACTTGCGCACTAGATGTACTGTTACTGGGAGCAGTGAAAACGCCGCTTAAACCCTGAGATACAGTCGATGCAGTTACGTTAGCCAGGGCGCTGAGACCGTTGGTCACAGGCGACGTCACTGACTGAGTGGCTGTAGTCGAATTGGACGCAGCATTAGCCACACTGCTGCCGGTGGCAGCGCTCAGCGCAGCCGGTGCCAGAGTGAACGAAGGAGCAGTGAGAACGTTGACTGGAACGACAATGCCGCTGGCACCGGAGACCGCCGGCGGATCGGCTGTGATTGTCACACCTCCGCCCAGAGATATGGCCGCCGCTCGCCCGTCGTCGTTGAAAGAGATATCGCGACCCAGGGCATTGAGCGTATTGGTCGGCGCGCTAGCCGTGATGGTGCCACTCGGATTGGTAGTTGTGCCGTAGAAGACATCTCCGCCACCACTGGTGGTTTTGGTCACGTTGGCCGGAACTACACCTGCCGTCAGTTGAGCCAAACTCGGAGGGGCGCCAATCGAAACAAAAACATAGCCGAGCTGACTGTTAGTAGCCGAAGCCAAAACCGTGGCATTGGCACCGATACTAACGGTACCGGATGTGGTATTGAAGTCTTCGAGCACGATATTGCCATTGTTGGCGGCAAGTGATGTGCCGTTAGCGAGGGTGAGGCTGGCGCCGGTATCGGCGAGCAGAACGTTGCCATTGCTGATCGCTATCGATCCCGAAACAGTCAACGGTTGATTCGAAACTAAAGTTAAGGACTGATATTGAGTCGACGCGTTGAAAGTCCAGGCAGCAGCCGGATTGTTAGTCGCTGACACGGCGCCCAGAGTGGTTATCGCTAAACTCGGTGTGACCAGGTTGAGACCGGTAAACGAACCGTAGTCGCTGGTTAACGTGATAGTCGGTGCCACTATCGAGGGACCGGCATTAGGAGAACTGGTCGGCGGCCCGGATGTGGTCCTGATTGTCACCGAAGTGCTGCCGATTATATTGTTGTCGACAAAAACGCTACCCCAGGAATCAAGCAAATACTTGGCTGCATTCTGTCCCTGAGAAACTGTGACGACGCCGCCGGTGTCGATTGTAAGGCTACCGCTGGCAGCGGACTGCAGCAAAGTGATGGGAAAGAATTCTGCTCTATTGAAGATTTGCCCAGTGGCGCCACCAAAAGCGATCGCTTGCGCTTGAGTATGCAATTCCACGCCACCGTATGGTCCGGTTATGCTTCCTGCCGTTACAGCGAGAGTCGTAGCCTCGACCAGATAGGGCGGGTAAACCGGTTCCGTCTGGGCAATGTTTCCTGTCGCGCCGACATTGAGCGTCACGGCTCCCAGTCCGGTGCCGATGTTGCCCTGATCCTGCGAGATGTTTTTGCTGTAGACAGCAATATTTGAAGCATTGATGCCAGTTTCTAAATCGAGAGATGTGCTGTTAGCCACCAGTTGCAGCGTATTAGTGTTGATCGCGGGCACTTCTGTTTTGGCAGTAGTTGAGTTGTCGACTACGTAAGCCCCGACCCCGGCAGTCAAACTGACAGCGGTCGGTGAATTGATCACAAGCGGTGCACCAATCACTCCGATCGTGCCGATGATGCTATTGAGGTTGATCGTTGGCGCACTGATCGACTCGACATTAGTCAGACCGGTGATATTGTTTTCAGCCGTGACCGTGACCGTTCCTCCGGCTGTAGCCGCTAAAAAGTCGGTGCCCTGAATGGCCACTCCGGAAGCGTTGGAAG
>CAJCHQ010000165.1 GCA_903970295.1 Bryobacterales bacterium | reverse complement strand
CGGCGGTGCAACCGGCGGCTTGATCGGGCTGGGTATACCCGAATACGAAGCCAAATTGTATGAAGGGAAATTGCGCGATGGCAATATTCTCCTATCGGTACACACCGAAGACGGCGATGAAGCAAAACGCGTCGAAGAAATCTACAAAGCGGGTGAGGCTCGCGACATCAATCGTACAGGCGAAGAGAAGGTCAAACAGAAATAGTCCGCATATACGGTGTCAGATATCTCCTGGTTAATGAACGACGAGCGACTGCCTGAGCAGTCGCTTCTTTGTTGTGAAGATCAGCCGGGCCGCCGCGAAATCGGCTAGAATCTGATAGCGTGATATTGAACTCTCTGACACTGCATAACTTTATGAGCTACGCTGACGCGACGCTCGATTTGTCGTCGATGCCTGTGGCTTGCTTGTCTGGTCAAAACGGCGCTGGCAAGTCAGCGCTGCTTGACGCCTGCACCTGGGTTTTGTGGGAGTGTGCCCGCTCTTCGTCAGACGAATTGATGCGCGTCGGCGAAAAAGAGATGTGGGTCGACCTCACCTTCGTGCATGAAGGCGAGCGTTATCGGGTCAGACGTGCCCGTCAGAAAGCATCTGTCAAAGCCGGCACCAAGGCCACTTCGAAAGGTACTTTAGATTTTCAAGTTTTTTCCCTACGTCAACCAGCTCTGGCGGCCGCATCTGCAAATCCTCGTGCAGTCGGCGACAATGGCCTTGAGATCAGCGCTCAAGAAGGTGCCTGGCGCAGCCTCACCTCAGCCAGCATGCGTGAAACTCAGAAAACAATCACCGATCTTCTGCGCATGGATTTCGATACTTTCGTCAACAGCGCCTATCTCAGGCAGGGTCGCGCCGATGAATTCACAACTCGGGCGCCGGCAGAGCGCAAACAGATTCTTTCTGAAATTCTGGGATTATCTTACTTCGACCGCTTGCAAGAAAAAGCCAGGGAACGAGGACGCCAACTAAAGAGCCAGGCGGAAATTTTGGCGGCCCGTTTGACCAATTTGCCCGAGCTGGAGACCAAGCTGACTGAAACAGCGATTCAGTTGACTCTGACTGCAAATGATTACACCCATCAGACGCAGCTGGTTCAGGGGCTGGAAACTAGAGCGCACCAATTGAGGGACGAGATAGCGGCCTTGCACGTAGCCAAAGAAAGGCTCGATTCCGGTCTCTCGCAAACAGCGGCATTGCAGTTAGACATGATCAATCTCAAGGGTCAAGAAGAAGATTTGAACCGGCGCCTGGTCACCATTTGCGAACTGCTAGCCCAGGCCAAAGAAATCGAAGCAGCCTCTGCGCACTGCCAGGAACTGAAGGACAAAGTCGAGAGGCTGGACAAAAACTCATTCATCCTGCAAGAGTTAACGGCCAAGAAAAACGAGTATCAGACAGAGCTGGCGAGAATGCGCAGTCGCCTGGAAGTTGAGGCAGATCAAGCTGGCAAACAGGCAAAAGAACTGCAAGAAAAACAAACGAAACTAAGCAAAGATACGCTTGAGCGTGAAAAAATCGAGAAATCGTACGCTCAATATAGACAATCCGTGGCCACTGAAAGTGATTTGGCCAAACGTCAGGAAACTTTTCACCACCTGACTAATCGCGCCAATCAATTGCTCTCGCAAATCACCGAGGGCAAAATCAGATTGGAATCTGATCAGGCTCAAAAAGAAAATGCGCTCAGAGAACTCGAACAAATTCTCAAATCGCAAAGTGTCCTGGAAGAAGAAAAAGGTATTCTCGAAAGCGAGGGGCAATCTCTCGATCGGCTTGAAGCCGAGTTCGAACACATCGAAGAGAAAGGAATAAAAATAAAATCGAAACTGGAAGCGAAGCAACACACAATCGAAACATTGCGTGTGCAAAAGCGAGAACGCAGCGCAAAAATCGAAGAATTGCACCGGCACTCAGATTCATCGATCTGCCCTTTGTGTTCCGCTCCGATTGTCGACAGAGCTGCGGTGATCGAACGCTACGACCGAGAGAATATTTTAGTCGACGACCAGATTGTGGCTCTGGAGATTGAAATATCTGCACTCGATCAAGAACGCACTGATTTGAGAAAACAATATCTGGAAATTCGCAAAAAACTGGATTCGCGCAAAGTCCTCGATAAGCAGATCGGACAATTCAACGAGAAATTGCAGGCGATCGAACGAGCCCGGACGAATCTAGACAAAATCAAACAAGAAGCGACCCGCTTGCAGGAAATGCTCGACCATGACTGCTATGCACAGGTCGAGCGCGAAAGCCTGATCGCGATCAAAGCCGAAATCCACAAATTGGATTTTGATCCTTTACTCTATGCCAATTTGCAATCGCAAATCCGCATGCAACGACATATCGAAGTTCGTTATCAACAGTTGCAAAAAGATCTGGCCGAGTTGAAAAAAATCGAGGTCGACTTGCCGCCTCTAAAGGAAAAAACGGCACAGCTAGCGGATCAACTAGCGGCCGAAAGTTACGGTCGAGGCGAAAGGCTCTTGCTGGAGGAAATGCACGACAAAATCAAAGAGCTCGAATACGACCGCCTGGAACATGCTCGCTTGAAGCAAGAGTTATCACAGCTCCTACCAAGCAATGAGCGCTTCCGTGAGTTGCAGAAAGCAGCCGCGGAGAAACCGAATCTCGAAACGACGTTGGCAGCCTGCCGAAAAATATTGGCTGACAAGCAAGCGCAATTAGCCCAGTTCGAAACAGAAAGAGAACAACTGCATCGCAATCTGGCCAATTTGCCTGAACTCACTTCCCGGTTGGAAGAACAAACGCCGGCTCTAAACGAGAAACGCTTGCATAAGGACGAATGCGGACGACGCCTGGCTGTTTTACAAGCCGAACAAAACCGATTGAGCGAAGCCCTGGCAGAATTAGCCGGAGAAAAAGCTAATCTCGAGAGCATTCGCCAGCAAATAGACGACTATACCTTCCTGGCCGAAGCCTTCGGCAAGAAAGGCATTCAAGCCGTGATCATCGAAAACTCGATTCCCGAGATAGAGGCAGAAGCCAATCGTATTTTGTCTCGATTGACAGAGAATAAAATGCACATAGCTCTGGTCACTCAACATAAAACCAAATCGGGCAGCACTGTCGAAACTCTGGATCTATTGATCGGAGATGATGTGGGCACGCGCAGCTATGAATTATTCAGCGGTGGTGAAGCCTTCAAAGTCAATTTCGCCGTGCGCGTCGCCCTTGCCCGCCTTCTGGCCAGGCGGGCCGGAGCCAAATTGGAAACCCTGATTATCGATGAAGGTTTCGGCTCGCAGGACGAAGCGAGCCGCGAGCGCCTGGTGCGGGCGATCAATTCTATTCAAGGTGAATTTGCCCGCATTCTCGTGATCACGCATATGGCGGATATCCGCGAAATGTTCCCTCAGCAAATTCTGGTCAGCAAAGTAAACGGCATCTCCAAATTGCAAATGATGTATTAGTGAGAACCGATTGAAGTCAGTTGATTGACGCAATTGGGCAGTAAAGGCAAAGATTAAATATTCTTGACATCCAAAAAAGTGGATGTTATCCTGACCTGGATTTCATTACTATAAATATACGCGGATTTAGCTCTTGGAGAACTGGCAATGCGGCGGTTCCGTAGATGCAACCAAAAGGACAGCAGTTTAGCAGTCCTCGAGGATAGAAGAGTTTATGTAGGACTGCGAGATAGGATTTCGAGATAAGATTGCGAGGGTCACAAGGATATGCCTTTACTGGGTGCACACCTTCGAATCGGTGAGTTACTTATCGACGTTGGCATCCTCAATCAAGAGCAGATTACCGACGCAGTCAACATCGCGCAAAAGCGGGGCTTGCCCGTAGGCCGAGCTCTGGTCATGTCTGGACTGCTATCAGAACCCATGCTGCAGGCGGCTTTGCAAGTGCAATCTCTCTTTCGCGATGGTTTGATCACCCGAGAAGAAGGGGTCAATGCTTTGCAAATCAGCTCGCTGCTTGGCGTCACGCTCGACGAAGCACTCGACCGATTGCGTTGGGTGAAAGACAAAAAAGTATCGACCAATCGCCTGGGCGAATTGCTCGTCGAAGCCGGGATTTTACAGGCTGCCGACCTCGAAGGCTATCTGCTCAGAAGTAAAGAAAGCGGTTTGCCGCTCGGGCGTTTTCTAACTTCAATTGGGGCTGCTGACGAGGGGCTGATTATGGCCGTTCTGAACATGCAATTTTTGATTCGGGATGGAAAAATCAATAGAGACTCGGCCATCGAAGCACTGCAAGCAGCGCATCATCGGCAACTGTCTGTCAGGCGGGGAGGAAAAGTCGAGCCATCCGAATTACCCTCATCGATTAGTATCCGTCTGGGTGAGCTTTTAATCAAAGCGGCGATCATGACTAATTCTGAATTGATGTGCGCCGTCGAAACCGCGTTGTTAAATAATGTCCAACTCGGCGAAGTCTTGATTCAAGGGCAGTTCATCACAAAAGGCGAATTGGAAACGGCCCTTCTTCTGCAAGACATGGTCGCCAATAGTACGCTAAAACCGTCTCGCGCAGCCCAGGCGATGCTACTGGCCCACGGCAATCAGCTTTCAGTGACCGAAGCATTGGCCCAGGCCGGCGCCAGCGATGTGGAAAGCAGTGAAGCGATCAAGCTGGAAACATTCCTCGGTTTGGCCGGCTTGGTCAGTAATCGCGAAATTAAAGAACTAGGCAGTCCGCCGTATCCGACGGCTTTGCGCAATCAATTAGTGAAGGCAGGAAAATTAAGCGATTTATTTTTCAGAGATTGTCAACGCATTCACGCTTTGCTGGTTGAAGGTCTTTTGACTCTCGAGCGAGCGATCGTCGTCCTCAAACATTGCCAGGTGAGCGGCAACAGCGCCAAAGATACGCTGCAAGAACTGGGCTTCAAGGTGCCGGCATAACCGCATGCTAAAGCGCGCCCTCATTCTTTCTGCATCGTCGGGCAATGGTCATGTGCGGGCAGCCGAGGCCCTCGAGAAATCTTTCGCGCAAAATCAAATTGCCGAGGAAGTGGTGCATGTCGACGCCCTCAAATACAGCAGTCTGCTTTTGAGAAACGTCTACTCCAAGGGTTATGCGGAAGTGGTCAACAATGCTCCAGCCGTCATGGGCTGGCTCTATGACTTCGCCGACAAACCGTGGAAAGACGAGAGCGAACGATTGGCTTTCGACCGGCTGAACACGATTCCACTGGCCAAATTCGTAATGTCATACAAGCCGGATTTGATTGTTTCGACTCATTTTTTACCGGCGGAAATCGTCTCCTGGCTTCTGTGCCGCAAGAAAATAAAAAGCTACCACGCCATTGTCGTCACCGATTTCGATGCTCACGCAATGTGGCTCTGCCGCCACTACGATCGCTATTTCACCGCGATCGAAGAAACGAGCAATTATTTGCAGTATCTGGGCGTGCCGAAAGATAGAGTTTCAGTCACAGGCATTCCCATCGATCCGGTGTTCGGTGATGAGAAAGACAAAAGTGCCATGCGCAAAAAACTAGGCTTGAAAATGGATCAGCCTACTGTCTTGATTTCATCGGGAGGTTTTGGCTTCGGACCAATGGAGCAAGTAATAAAATCACTGCAACAAGTCAAACATCCACTGCAAATTTTATCGATGTGCGGCAAAAACGAAAAATTGAAAAACAAGCTCGAGGCGCTAGTCGAACGTTTGCCCGCGAACAGCCCGGTTTCAATTTTTCCAGTCGGCTACACCCAACAAATGGATGAATATATGTCGGCGTCAGACATTTTGCTGGGAAAACCAGGCGGACTAACGACTTCAGAGGCGCTGGCCAAAGGTCTGGTCTTTGTCGTCGTCAATCCCATTCCCGGTCAAGAAGAGCGGAATTCGGACCATCTCCTGGAAGAAGGCGTTGGCATCAGATGCAATAATTTGCCGATTCTCTCTTACAAATTGGATAAGTTGCTCGACGATCCAGTCGCTATGCGAGTTAAACAAGACAATGCAAAACGCCTGGGCAGACCGGAAGCGGCTGCTACAATCACGCGCGAACTGGCTCAGTTTTGTCAGGCGGGTGTTGCGCCAAGCAAAGCCGGCACCGACCACGATTGTTCCAGCGTGACCAAAAAGATCATTACGCGGGCCGGCAAATTTCTCGGCATCACTCGATTGCGAAAAGAACTTAATTTGATCAAACGCCGATAAACGCTCTGTCAGTCAGCTTAGAGCGGGCGCATGTGTAATCCGTATCGAGGGTAAAGCATGGCGACGGCGACGAAAAAGACTACGGCGTTGAAAACCACGAGCGCAATCACCAACCATTTTCCATACTGGCGGCTATGAGCCATCAAACCGGCAATCAAAAATGCCAGTATCGGCACTTCGCTACCGAACAGATATCTTCCTTGCAGTCCACCCAGGCTCTTGCTAGCTGAATAGGTCATGGCCGCCAAATTGACGACCAGACAAATGGCAAAGGTGCTAAAAATAATCACCTTTTCCAGCTTTTCTTTGATTTCCGGAGGCCAATGCGGGTCAGCCTTTCTTCTCACATTTGCTTTCATAAACCGATAACCGGCCGGCAAATCAAAGAGTTTAAAAGCACCGCCTACAGTAGCAAGTAAAACAAAGGCGAAATAAATAGTATAAAGAACTCGCGGAAGGTAACGTGTCAAATAACCGAAAACACCCCAGAAAGAATCAATGGCCACGCGCCAGCGGTAAGCATCTTTGATCACATGCCAGATGTTTTCGCCATAATTCAGGGGTTTGTTGAAGTGCACAGCCCAGGTTCGATACATGGTATTGATACCAAGCAGGTCGCCTGGATATTGCTCTAATTCACGGACAAACCACCAGGCGCAAGTGAGGACAAAAGTGACGCCAACAAGCGATACATTTTTGCCAATCACACTTAGCGATGAGCGATGCAACCAGGCGGCGGCCAAGAAAGCGAAGGCAACGCCGAAAAATATCGAATAAGCCGCGTATTTGCAAAGTGCTAGCCAACCCAGGAAAAAGCCCAGAGCCAGACTCGAGCGCAGGCAAAAGCCACGCTTTACCACGGCAGTAATAATGAGCAAAATCACGACTGAAAGCGCTGCCGCCGTTGAATCATTATTCGTGTAAGCGTGCACGAGCACTAACTGCGGTTGGAAAACCATCAGTAACGGCAGAGAACAGCGAGCCACACGGTTGCCGGCGAAAAGCTGCCGGGCAATGAAATAGGCGCCTGATATCGCCACCAGTCCCATAGCCAGACTGCCAAAGCGATAGGCGGTGGCCGGATCGAAAAACGGCAAAAGTTTCGCCGCCAGAATATGCGGCACATAGCCTAGCTGAGGCAGAGAGCCATAGACAGCCTCCATGCCTCCGGCTTGCACTTCAGGCGCCAGGGGCAAACGCAAATGTTGAGCGAGAAAGTTACACATCCAGTAGTGGCAATATTCGTCTGGCGCCTCTTGCATCGGCACCATAAAGATCCAGAAAAGGCGAGTCACTGCAGCCAGAGCGAGAAGCACAGACAGCTCTGCCTTGATTTCCTTGCCACTATTCAATTGATTTTCAGCCCCAAAACAAATGACTTTCTTGGCAAACCGCTAGCCTAAATCAGTCGATCACAAGGGTCAAGCCGCCTGGGCTCTTGACGGCTTGCCGAGTTTGACTGACTGAATCGGCAATTTGCCAGTTACAAGCGACGGGCAAACGGGCAATAACTGGCATAGGTAGACATATTGATCGTCGTTTAGCTTCGTCTCGGAATCTAAGGGTCGCAATTGAATGTTCTATTATTCATATACTTCTCATCTGTCGAATCATGATTGAAGACTGGCGCGAAAATGCAAAACCGGCCGAATTCCGCGATCAGGAATTGACTCCGGAAAAAGAAACAGAATTTGCCGATTCGAGCATTTTCTTTCAACTTTCTAACGACTTACTCTGCATTGCCAGCCGCGATGGACGGTTTGTCAAACTCAATCATCAATGGGAAAACATTCTTGGTTACACAATCGACGAATTGCTCGCCAAGCCTTTCGTCGCCTTCGTGCACCAGGATGACCAACAACTGACCAATTATGTTGCCGCCGGCATTCTCGACGGCAAATCAGTGACCAACTTCGAGAATCGCTACATCTGCAAAGACGGCACGGTCAAATGGTTCCTCTGGACAGCCACGGCAAACAGCGATCGTTCATTGATTTACGCCACCGCTCACGACATAACCGACCGCAAGAACAATGAGTCGGCGCTGCTTAGTCTGAGCGAAGCCTTACAAAATGCCGTTGAAGGCATCGCAAAAATCGATGTCAATTTCGAATACTCGGCCGTAAACAATTCATTCGCGTCACAGCTGGGCTACCAGAAGGACGAACTGATAGGCGTTCACTGCCAGAACACAATTGTGCCAGCCGATATAGCCCAGCTCGAGAAAGCCTACGATCTGATGCTCGGCAGCGGCAAAGGCACTTTTGAAGGTCTGGGATTGCGCAAGGACGGCACCACTTTCTTCAACGAGACAACCTTCGTCAAATCTTTCGACGATAACGGTGCTTTCAATGGCGTGCATTGTTTCATGAAAGATATCACCGAGCGCAAACAGGCGCAGATTCATCTGCACGAAAGCGAAGCCCGCTTTCATACATTGTCCAAGCACTTGCCGGGTGTCGTTTACCAATTTTTGATTTGCAATAACGGCGCCATTCATTTTCCTTATATCAGTGAAAGTTGCCGTCTGATCACCGAATACGAACCTTTCGAAGTGCAATCGGATCCCGAAATATATCGTCAGCTGGTGCATGCCACCGATTTGATCAGTGAGGACGAGCAGAAGGAGGGGCTGACCAGTCTCACCACACGTCGATTCGAAGGGCAGATCAAAACCAAATCCGGCAAAATCAAATGGGTGAAAGCCTCTTCTACTCCCGAGGTCCTCGATACAGGGGACGTTCTCTGGAGTGGGCTGATGATGGATATCTCGGACCTGAAAGAAGCCCAGGAACAAATCAAACAATTGAACGAAGACTTGGGTCAACGCCTGGACGTTTTAAGCAACGTCAACTCAGAACTGGGAACGCTGACACGAAAACTCGAACAAGCGTACGATCAAGCGCTCGAATCTTCACGTCTGAAATCTGAATTCGTAGCCAATATCAGCCATGAAGTGCGCACACCAATCAGTGCAGTGATCGGCATGTCCGAACTCTTGCTCGATACGAAGTTGGACCCAGAGCAAAGAGAATTTACGCGGATCGTCCGGGAATCAGCTCAGTCTTTATTGACGATCATCAATGACATCCTTGATTTTTCCAAAATGGAAGCGGGAAAAATCGAACTGGAATTGCTCGAATTCAATCTCTGTTCTCTGGTCGAGGGATGCGCCGAATTATTGTCGTCGGCATCGAGAGAGCGGGGATTGACGATCGTTACCTACGTCGACCCGCGCATACCTTTGACTGTGCTGGGCGATCCAGTGCGTTTGCGGCAAGTGTTGTTGAATTTAGCCAGCAACGCCGTCAAATTTACCGAGCACGGAGAAGTGGCGTTGATGGCTGAATTGGCAGGCACTGCCAACGACGGACTGGAAGTACGCTTCACCGTCAAAGACACAGGCATCGGCATGTCCGAGGAAGCGAGAAAGTTGCTTTTCCAACCGTTCGTACAAGCTGACGGCTCCACTTCTCGCAAGTATGGAGGGACCGGACTGGGGCTTTCGATTAGCAAGCGATTGGTTGAATTGATGCGCGGCACAATTACGGTCGAAAGCAGTGTCGATGTCGGGTCGACTTTCGCTTTTACAGCATCATTCGGTTTTGGGAAAAGAGAGTTGAGAAACTTACTCGATGATTTGCCGGCAGCCAGATTTGCTTCCGCCCGAGTATTGATCGCTGACTGCAATGCTTCATCGACGCGCACACTGGAGAACTATTTGTTGTCGGCGCAAATGCGCACAACTACGGTGAGCGATCCCAAAGCGGCTCTGACTCAATTGAAAGCGGCAGTGCTTAGAAAGGATCCGCATAGTATAGCTATCTGCAATCTCGACGGGAAAACGAGCGGCAGCAATTTTTCTCTGGCAAAAAGCGTGACCAATAGCGAAGATGTCTCGCACACGAAATTGATTCTGCTGATCAATTTTGATGAAAAAGACAAAGCGGAAAAAGCGATTCAAAATGGCTTTTATGCTTGCCTGACGAAACCGGTTAAACAGCATCAGCTCTACACGTTGTTATCCAGACTATTGAATACGGCTGACACCGATCAAGAAGAGCAAATTCCGCACCAGAAATTTTTGACCGAAATAGGCTCGTCACAAATCGAACGAGACCTGAGCATATCTGGCAGGGCTTCTCATTTCATGCCTTCCACCTACAAAGAGGCAAGCGTCATTGAGGGGCCTTTTCGCAATGCCAATGCTTCTGGTGTACCAGCATCTGGTTTGATTCTCCTGGCTGAAGACAATCCTGTCATGCAAAAATTGGCCTTGAGACAGTTGAAAAAACTGGGCTTCAGTGCCGATGTCGTAAGCAACGGTCGAGAAGTACTCGAGGCTGTAAAGAAATCCAGATACGCTCTAATCCTCATGGATTGTCAAATGCCCGATACTGATGGCTTTGAAGCGACTAGAGCGATCCGGCGGCAGGAAAAAGAGAGTGGCAGACATCTGCCGATCATCGCCATGACAGCAAGCGCTATGCGCGGCGATCGAGAAAATTGTTTTGCTGCAGGCATGGATGATTACTTGTCAAAACCAGTCGATCAAAAACATCTTTTGACAATCTTGAAAAGATGGTGCAGACAAGAAGTAAGTAAGAGCAAAGAGGAGATAGCTGAGAGCGAAGGCACTCCTTCAGTAGAAAGTTTCAGAGGCGATCATGAAACGCCGACAAAAAAAGCTAGTGCACCGGTATCAATCAACAAAATATTGCTGAATCAAGAGACTGCCGGGAGCGATCAAGTCGATCTGTCTCGCCTGATTACCTTGTATGGCGACGAAAACATGAGCGAACTGCTCGAATCTTTCATCAGCGAAGGTGAGACTATCTTGCAAGCAATCAAACACTGGCTCGAAGCCGAAGAGCCGAAAGAATTGCAGTCACAGGCTCATCAATTCAAAGGCTTGGCAGCCGTTATGACCATGTCTGAACTGGAGCAAATCAGTCTGAACCTGGAACAAGCGGCAAAACAAGTCGATTGGCGGCAAGCTCAATTGGCTGCTGACAGCCTAGAAAGCGGCTTTGGCTCAGTAACGAAATTAATTAACGGTATTCTAAGCAAAGAATCCGACTAGTTCTAAGAACTATAATCAGCAAGTGCTCAGAATCATCACGCTAGTGCTTCTATTCGTCGCCTTCGCTTTGCCGGTCTCACTGTGGTGGATCGCTCAACGCGCGCTGCCTGAGCTCGACGGCGTCATCAATATAGCCGATCTATATCGACCAGTGACAGTCACATTCGACGAGCGTTCAACGCCGTTTATTCAAGCTTCCACCGACACCGACGCCTATTTTGCGCAGGGTTACGTGACAGCCGCCCAACGAATGTTTCAAATGGATATGTTGCGCCGCACTGCCGAGGGTCAGCTCTCTGAGGTTTTTGGTGCCGGTTGCTTGAAGCACGACAAATTGATGCGGACAGTGGGAGTGAACAGACTGGCCAATGACAATTTGAAGAAATTACCCCGCGACGTCAAAGAAGGACTGCGCGCTTATACGCGCGGCATCAACGCCTTCATGACCGAAAGGCAGGGCAGGCTTTCGTTACCTTACACTCTACTGGGCTTTCAACCGAGACCCTGGCAAGAAACAGACAGTCTGGCCATTCTCAAGTATATGCAATATCAAGCCGATGAATCATGGCCATTAGATGACCTGCGGCAGAGAATTTTGGACAAGATTCCGCAGTTGGCACCACAGATGTTTGGCGCCAGCATGCAAGCGGCGCCAATCAAAACCGCACCGGCAAAGCAGTCGTCTGTGCGAGAGCCGGAATCTGTGCCGAAAAGCCAGACTGTGACTAAAGACGAAAAAGCCACTAAAGAAGAAT
>CAJCHQ010000164.1 GCA_903970295.1 Bryobacterales bacterium | reverse complement strand
TCGGTCGGATGCTTGTGGTGTTCGTTCAGGGTGACGAGAATTTCGCCATCAGCCTCACTAACCGTCTGGCTATCTGAATATGCGAAATTAACTCCGCTTGGCGGTAGACCAATATTGTCTAGAACTTCACTTATCTCTCCGGGGAATTCTCTGCGAATCGCATTTTCCACTTGCTTGAAGACACGCTCGGTTTCCTCGAGTCGTGTGCCGGCGTGGGCGCTAAGATGCAGCCTTAGCTGCCCGGAATCGATGGTCGGGAAATAATCTTCCCCAATAAACGGAAGCAGTATAAGAGAAGCCGCATAAAAGACGGCAAAACAAAAAGCAGTCAAACCCGGGCGAAAAAGAAACGCACCGAGGATGCCACCATAGAAGTGACGAACGGTTTCAAAACCATGTTCTATGGCCAGGTGAATGCGCGAGAAAAAACTCGGCGATTGCTCTTGTGGTCGGGGTTTGTCGGCGCGCTCGCTGGCCTGTTTTTGATCCTTGTCCCCGCCTTCCTGGTTTTCTTTTTTACCCAGTAAAAGCTTCGACATCAATGGCACTATAGTTCTGGAAAGTCCATATGAGGCGAGCATCGCAAATACGACAGCCATACCGAGGGGAACGAAAAGAGACTTGGAGGGCTCGGTCAGAAAGAGAAGCGGTACAAACACTATGCAGATCGACAGCGTCGAAACCAAGGCAGGCAAGGCCACTTGTTCGGCGCTGTCGAGAATGGCTGTGGTAATGTCTTTGCCCATATCGAGGTTCTGGTGCAAGTTTTCGATTGCCACCGTGGCGTCGTCGACCAGCATGCCGACCGCCAGAGCCATGCCTCCCAGGGTCATTGAATTGATAGTTTGACCGAGAATATTGAGCACGATCAGCGAACTCAAAATGGCAAGCGGAATAGACGTGGCAACAATGACCGTACTGCGCCAGCTGCCCAGAAGTGCGAGCATCATGATAGCGGTCAGTCCGGCGGCAACGAGAGCTTCCCTGACGACTTCGCTGACGCAGTCTTTGACGAACAAAGATTCGTCGGTGATGATGTCGATTTTGCACTCGGGCGGAATCACCGATCTAATATGAGGTAAAGCTTTTTTGACTCGTTCCACGACGGTCAAAGTCGATGCTTTACCGCTTCTCAAGATGTTGAACAGCAGTGATCGTTTGCCGTTACGGTTGACTATATTCAACTGAGGGATATAACCGTCGTGCACCTGGGCGACGTCTTGCACGAAGACGACAGCTTTATCGACGGTTTTGACCGGGATCTGATTCAGTTCCTTAATCGTTTTGGGAATGCTATTCAAATCCATGATGTATTCGTAAGGACCGATCTTCGCTGTTCCGGTGGGGGCGATCACGTTCGAATTGTTGATCGCCGCGATCACCTCGCTAGCGGATAGATTCGTCGACTCCATCGCCCGCGGATCTAGATCGACAACCACCTGTCGTACTTTTCCACCATATGGAAAGGCTGTGGTTGTTCCCTGAACTGTCGCCAGTTGAGTCCGCACAAAATTATTAGCGATGTCAAAGAGTTCTGACTCGGTCAAGGTGTCGCTGTGAATGCTGAGCTGCAGAACAGGCACATCAGTGGCACTGGATGCGGTGACAAAAGGAGGGTAGATGCCGCGCGGCAATGTGCGGAGAATCGCCGTGCCGACCGACCCCACCATGGCGACTGCCTCACCGATCGGCGTTCCCTGATGAAGGTACACTTTGATGATGCTCATACTGTTAACGGAGGTCGACTCCATGTGCTCGATGCCGTTGATGGTCGAGGTGAGCGCTCGCTCGGTGACCATTGAAACCAGATTCTCCATTTCCCACGGAGACATGCCCTGGTATGTCCAAATGCAGCTGACGATCGGAATGTCAATATCCGGGAAAATATCGATCGGCATTTGGAAAATCGAGATCAGGCCAAATAAAATGATGGTGATACCCATCACAAAGAAAGTGTGCGGCTTTCTGAGCGCTAGCTGAACAATCCACATGTAAAAATTGATTCGACGAAATTACGCATCTCGATCTTCGCAGATGAAAACCGAATCCGTCTTAAGAGGATACTAATTAGCCAGCTTCTTTTGCCCCTTATACTGATTCACAGTTTCTTCTTTTTGTTTTCTGCAGGAAGCGGCTCTCGTTGGCTTCGAATTCGGGTTGTATTGAAATGCGGAATGTAAGCGCGCTTGCGATCTCGTTAGCGTTGGCGATTGCACCGTGGACAGCCGTCTCTGCGCAGCTACCTTCCCCGACTGAAAAGCAGCAGGAAGAGCAGGCGCAAGAGGAGCGCTTACGCGGAAACTCGCATGTCGATAAGCAAAATATAAACAACCTCCAGAACGCTATCAAGAGCTCCAATGTTTCATCGATGCAAAATGCGCTTGATGCTCAAAATTCGGTCGATATAAAGAATGCACAATCGGCTCATCCCAGAGAAATGCGGCCGATTACCGATACTGCTAATCCGACAGGTTTACCCCCGCGCCCAGTCTTGCGAGGAGTGACTCCGGCTACACCCGTGCCAAAGGCCGATCAGCTGTCGATGCCGGGATTGAGTTCAGAAAACTCTTTTGCACTCGATGAGTTACGTGGCATCTCAGATGAAAGTAGTGCCAATACTGGTGCTATTTTCGTTACACCGGACGTAATCAATGTTAAGACGCCGATGCTGAGCGCGATGATCAAGCTCGACCAGAAGATGTCGCCCTATGATCTGGACGCAGCAACCGCTGTGCCCGTAAACTTGCACGATGTGCTAGAAACGACTTTATTGCGCACGCTGCCAATCAAGATAAGCAGTCAGGATGCGTATACGAAACTATGGCAGCTGCGCGGAACTTACGCAGGATTTTTGCCTAATTTCAGTGAAGAATTCTCATATGAAGGCATCAAAGGAACATACGTCACCCCGGTCGGCGAAGCAGTTCCTATCAGCAATCCCTATTTGAGCTCGACGTCTGAATTTCAGTGGTATCTGTTCAAAGGTGGTGCCATAGTCCATACGATGCTGGGAGCACGGGATCAGTATCGAGCGGCCAAATTTGCATTGCATACAACCGTCAACGATGCCCTGCTTGATACGACAAAAGCTTATTACAATCTGGTTCTCAACGATGTTTTGTTGCAAATCAGGATCAAAGCCGTCGAGGTTGCGCGTGGTGTAGTCGTAGTCAATCAAGATCAATACGATTTTGGCACCATTCCTCAAGTCGACGTTTTGCAAGCCAAATACCAGCTCTCTAATGACAGGCAGGAATTGATCAAGCAACAAATTGCGCGCCGACAAGCGGCAATCAGTTTGTCGACAGATCTCAATCTCGATCAAGGTGTCGACCTCACACTGCAAAACAGAATGGTGCGAAAAATTCGTCTGATCGACGAGCGCTTGACCCCCGGTGACTTGCTGCGCATTGCCATCGACAACCGGCCTGAGCTGAAGCGCTATGAACAGTTGCGTTTGGCCGCCCGAGAAGCTGTCAAAGTAGCTAAGGCCAGTCTCTTTCCTACCGTTGCCGCTATGGCCTCGGGCGTCGGTACAGGCAGCAGGGTGTATAACAACTCAACTTCTTCATCCAGTCAAAACAACACACCACTGGGAGCCGGAGACGGCATCGGCAGCGTCTATTCGGCATCAGATCTGCCCCTTACGTCAGCTTCAGCCGGTCCCAAGCGCTGGACCGGGCGCACTCTGGGTATCGTCGGAGTTGATGTAAACTGGAACCTGGGAGGATTGGGACTGCAGCAAGTGGCAGGCATTCAAGTGGCCAAATCGCAGGCCAGACAGGTTAACCTCGAATTCGCTAAAGAGTTGAACCAGATTTATGGCGAAGTTCGCGACACGTATCTTTCCAGTATTACTGCCGAAAACTTGATCGTCGAGACCACTGATGCTGTGCGTTATTCGCAGGAAGCATTGCGTATAGCCGAGATTCGTTTCAAGGAAGGTGTTGGCACTTACGTGGATGTTTTGATTGCGCAACGTAATTACATCGCTGCTTTGACCAATAAGGCTCATGCCATCATTGATTACAACGTTGCTCAGGCTACTTTATTGCACGCAATCGGTCGCAATAATGTTTTCACGTTGACTAGTAATACACCACTGAAAGAGTGAAAAACACATGGAACAATCGGACAAATGGGACAGACGTTTTCTCGAGATGGCTAAGCTCATCGCCTCCTGGTCGAAAGACCCCAGCACTCAGGCGGGCGCAGTCATTACCGACAACAAAAGACGCGTGATTTCGATGGGCTATAACGGCCTGGCGCAAGGTGTCGAAGATTTGCCCGAACGTTTGAACAATCGAGAAATCAAATACAAAATGTTCGTGCATGCCGAGAGGAACGCGATCATCTTTGCCCGTCAATCTCTGGAGAATTGCAGCATCTATATCTGGCCTTTTATGACCTGCGCTGCCTGCGCGGCTATGGTCATTCAAACCGGCATCAAGCGGGTGGTGGCACCACACAGCGAGAACGAGAGATGGATACATGATTTTGAGTTGGCCACGCATCAATATCGAGAGGCTGGCGTGGAGCTGTGTTTGCTCGATAAACCGGAATCACTGACGAGGCCGGATAAGAAAGAAGGGTAGAGAGTCTAGTTGGCAAATTCATTTCTGCCAGCACCCGCTTTTCGTTCATGAGCGATCACTCTGCCTTCGCCCAAGATCGATACGTCAACCGTTGTTCCTGGTGCAATCACACTTTCTGATTCATCTGGGACATTGTCGGTAATCACATCGACTATGTTTACCTTGGTTTTTCTTGTGCCAAGCTCTCCGATCACATGAAGCTTGCGCCCGTCGGCGCAGGTTACCCAATCGAGACCGATCGTCATATAAGGCATCTGCTGTCCGCGAAATGCATTAATAGGATTGATCTTCTTGGGCTTGATGTTAGTGATATGACCTTGCGCTCGGGCGCCGCTAGCGATCACGACCCAGCCATTGATGATGACATCATGCACGACTCTAAAATCGACAGTTTTGCCGACGGGATCATTCAAGGATAAGACTTCGCCGGCTTCGGCTAAGCGCACCGGAGTACCGGACATCACTCGCACTTCTGCTGTTCCTGCGCTATGTGCTCCAGCTCCGGCAGCCGAGCCGGTTTTAGAACCCACGCGCGGCGCATAGGGCGAACCATAGCGCGGCAAAGGCTCATTTGCATAAGCGCTATTCTGGAAAGACAGCTGCCCTGCGGACAGGAGCATGAATAACGATGTTCGGAATCTAGAGGACTTCACTTGTTCAGCCCAGGCGTAGCCAGTTGAGTGATAATTCTACTCGACAGCCCGATTACTGACCAAGCGTGGAGAACCAACTGTAAGTTCAGTGAGCACTCTTGAGGTTCTTCAAACGTAGTTTTCGCTGTGCTAAAGATGCTGTTCGCTGACAAATTGGCCGTCTGCGATCAGGCTGATGAAGCTCTGGTGGCACTAGCGAGAATTTTTTTGGCTCCCAACAAACCCATAAACAGGGCTTGCACGACTGAGAAAAGCACAGCAGAAGGCAGCAACAACGTACCGAAAGGCTGTGTGAGCGACGGGAGCACGGCTAACCGCACTTGCAGCGCTCCGAAGAGCAGAAAGCCGATAGAGAAGTAAGTAAGCGACCTTTGCCAAATCTGTCGAAAGTCTGAGCGATCGTGCAGCTTCAAGTAGGAGAGGCGGCAGCTTTCTAGCATCGAGCTGACGGCGGGAAAAAGAAAAAGTGAAGCTGACATGCCAAGGGCAGAGCCTGGGGGAAAATTCAGTGCGAGCATGATCGCTCCCAGCGCAGCCGCGGCAACTAATCCTGGCAGAGTGCCAATCTGGGCAATTGCTGTTGTGTCGACGTGCTTCTTCATTTCTGTCCCCTTTTTAGATCCATGGTTAGCACCACGGGCGGCGGCAAAATATTAGGCGGATGTGAGTTACTAAAGGCTAAAGCTGCGCGCCTGTCCTTAAGTAGCTTGAACTGAGATGTTTACCATACATATGTATAACACGGGGTTCCAGGGAATGCAAGACTTTTCTCGCCATTCCCTGAAACACTTCTCTCTAGGGGGTGAGGCGATTGCGATCACGGGGAAAGAGCGCTGCCAGCTTGACCGTCGGCAGGTTGAGCAATTGTTTGGCCAGACGTTCCAGCCCGATAGCCAAGCCTCCGTGTGGTGGCATGCCAAAGCGAAAGCACTGGAGGTAATCGCCGAAATCAGCGGCATTCAATCCTCGGCTAACCATCGACTGCTTCAGCTCGGCCGCTACATGCAGCCGTTGACCGCCAGTTGTCACTTCCAATCCACGAAAAAGCAAGTCGAAGCTGCGACTTAGTTTGCGCGCTTTGCCGTCTTTTCCAGTGACGTCGATCGGCATGGCATAGAACGGTCTGACGCTGTGCGGATAGCGCGTGATGTAAACCAGGTCTGAGTCTGAGGTTTCTTTGAAGTGCTGGCATAGAAGGCGCTCTGCTTCGGGGTCAAGATCCGTGATTTCCTCCTCCTGCCCAGCCAGATTTGAGCCACTAGTACCGCCAGTCCAGCCGAGTTGTTCTTGCAACAAGATCAGCGAATCTGCAAGTGTAATCTGGGGAATTGTTTTGATTTCAGGGACTGCTGCACCAAACAAACTCAGCTCGCGCTGACATTGTTCGCGCACAGCTGCGAACATAAATTTGATCAATCCGATCTGCATTTCGATCAGATCTTGTTCGTCTTCAATGAATCCCATTTCGAAGTCCATGCTGATATATTCATTCAAATGGCGGGTGGTGTCGTGTTCTTCGGCTCGGTAGACAGGTCCTATTTCGAAGACACGTTCGAAGACGCCGACCATCATCTGTTTATAGAATTGCGGACTTTGAGCCAAATAAGCTGTGCGTCCGAAGTAATCGACTTTGAACAATTGTGCACCGCCCTCGGTGCCAGTAGAGACGATTTTGGGCG
>CAJCHQ010000163.1 GCA_903970295.1 Bryobacterales bacterium | reverse complement strand
CTCGCATTGCAAATAACTGGGGACTATGCTTGCTCGAAAATGAGGCGATTGAGGAATCAGCTGAAAAATTTCGTCTGGCCACCGATCACGATCCGACGAACGCATTGATGTTTGCCAATCTTGCCCAAGCGCTTCTTCGATTAAATAATATAGGTGATGCCAAAATCGCAATCGAGAAAGCACGGGAATTAAAGAGAAATGACGTGCATGTTCTTAATGTGTACGGAGACTATCTCCTCAAATCTGCACAGCAGGACTTATTTCCTTCGTTGTTGGCAGAACTATCCACCGTTCACGATGAATCCGTTGAGTGGCAAGTCGTGATCGCACAACTCCATTTCGACGCCGGTTATGTCTCGGACGCCAAGTCAATTCTCAGGGCAATTCCGCACTCCGGGCAACAACGAGTAGAAGTGAAGGAGTTGTTGGCGCGTGTTCTTATTGAAGACGTGCGGACCAAAGTCCGCCTTAATTTGGAATTGGCGAAGGACCTTCCGCTTGAGCTTCGTACACAGATTAAAGAAGCGCAACAGCTTTTGGATTATCTTATTGCTGCGTGCAAAGATTACGATAGTAAGCGCACCATGGCTGCTCTTCTCATCAATCGTGCCGCTACTAGAGCACTTCTTGAACAATGGGAAGAATCGCTTCGCGACTACGACAAAGTTCTTTCCGAAGAGCCGGCGAATCAAAATGTGATCAAAGCCCGATTGATGGCCCTTATTGGTGCAAAGCGTTTCGATGAAGCTATGGCAATTGTTTCTCAGCAAGTTGATCCGTTGTTATCGTTTGCTCTAGCTCAGTCTCTCTTAGATGCAGGGTTGAATGAGCCCGTGATCAAGGTTCTAGAGAATTTGGTTGTATCGAACCAAGACGATGCTTTGCAGAAGCTTCGACTATTGATTGTGGGGTGGAAGCGGCTCTCTAAGCCTGAGGAAGTTTCCTCCATCATCAAAGTGCTGGAGTCGGATTTTCCAACAGATGCAAATGCTTTATGCCAAAGAGCGGAGTATGCGCATGACCAAGGTGATCCTGACTCCGCTGTCGTCTTGTTGCAGCAAGCCTTTGAGAATGCGGATGACACAAAATGGAAGAATTTTGCGGCGCTTAATTTAGTGAACCTTTTGCTGGTTGAGGGGAAAGGTGAGCAAGCGCTTAAGGTGCTTGAGTCAGCTGGATATGAGCAGGATGAAGCATTGCATCGTAAGTACGCGGCTGTGATGTACTTTGCGGGCCGAGCTGACAAAGCACTAGAAATGATCGAAGCTAATTTGACATCATGGAAAAATGATGTTGAGATTCTCGGCATCTTTGTTGAAATTCTTGAGTCAATTGGGGACCTTGTCAGAGCCATCCAATTCGCTGAGTTGTTAGTCACGATTTCACCAACTCATATTGGCTATAAGCTGATACTAGGGCGTCTTCAACCCGCACTTGGTCAATATGAGGAAGCGAGAGAAACGGTCGACAGTATAGATCCCGAAACAGCACTTTCACGTGCTGAGTTTATCGTGCCTCTAGCATTTCAATATCGGTGTCTTGGTCTGGCAGACCGCGCGATTGAACTCATGTTTATGGCAAGAGAAAAATACTTTTCGAATCCAGATGTTCACCAAGCCTTTATTAGCATTTTTCTAAGCCTTCCTGCTGAACATTCAGCGAGGCAAATCTTGGAATCAGTGGCTGTCGACACAGTGGTGACGTTTACTCAGGATGGCACTAAACATTCATATCTAATCAAGGAAGGCAAAGATGCAGATCTTCGCAGAGGGGAATTGGATGCGGAAGGTCATATGGCAAGAGCGCTACTCGGGAAAAAGCCAGGAGATGACGTCATAGTTAAAGATCAAAGTCTTGAAAAATCTTCCGTTCGGATTGACTCTGTATTAACGAAATATGGCTACGCGCTCGGTGAAACACTTAACAAATTTTCCACCTGGTTTCCGGAGCGGGCGGACCTTCAGAAGGGAGATATTTCTCAGCTCGATGCAGTCGCACAAGAAATTGGGAAAAGACAAAATCGACTCGACATGATTCTTTCCTTTTACAAGAAGAATCAGATGCCAGCCGGAATGATGGCAAAATTGCTTGGGACGACTCTTCCTCAACTTTGGCTCGACGTAATCGATTCGCCAGGAATGGATTTCCGTATCTGCTTTGGTTCTTTCGACGATCTAAATCCCCAGCATGAGGCTGTCTCAACTTCAGAGACAATCGTCCTAGACACCACGTCAGTGCTGACGGTAGCACTTATGAAGATCGAAGCCGAGGTGCGTGCACCATTTAAGAGACTTTTGATAGCTGGTAGCGTGCTCGCGGAATTGGAGTCAGCGATTCAACAAGAAGCAATCGACGCAAAGTCTCAGTTACCGGCGCACGTCCCAGCAGGAGCTAAAGTGCAGGAACGGCTTGACCTATTGAAGCGCGCTCAAAAATTTGCATTGTCTTTGGAGATACTCGCCACTCCAGAACTTGTTTTAGAATCATCCGGGAAATTAAGGGATGTCTACGGCAGGACTGGCACAGCCTCATTCTTGTTGGCAAAACAAGAACATGCGTCGCTTTACTCTGACGACTTGCCATTTCGTATTGTCGTTCGAAATGAGCACGGCATCAAGGGTTTCTGTACACAAACACTACTTTTGAGATTGACTGCTCTGCATGTAATTACGGCCGAACAGTACTCCTTCTTCATTTCCAAACTTCTTGCACACGGCTACTGGTAAATACTTGTCAATGCATACGATTTTCTGCGGGTCTTCAGGGCTGGAGATGGGAAGATGACTGATTCATTTAAAGCACTCTCTCGCGGTTTGAGCATGCCATGCACTCTTGAACGAGTGGTCGACGTAATGGTTGAGTTCATGGAGAACCTTTGGCTGCGGGGAATTCCCTTCTCGGTTTCAGACGTTTTCCTGGCAGAAATGCTTGATCAAATTTGCATAGCGCACAAAGTCTCACTTGTAGGACCTGCCGTGACTATGCTACCCCGGCAGGAGTTAGAAATTCAGTCTTTGCTGCATTCAATACGAGACGTTGTTGCGATAGTGACGGCGTCGGCGAGTGACCTGACGAAGGCTTATAGACCTCTAGCAGTTTTGCCAACAGACCAATGGCCTTGCGCGGAAGCCCTAACGGAGAAATGTACTCCAGGAGCAGATCGTGCTGAATGGATTCAAAAAAATTAGTGACATCAGTCGTAACTAAGACGGGCCGGATAGGATTCAGCAAAGTCTGCGTTCTGTATTGATGGTATCGCAACCAGACCGGGAATGCGGACTCATAGAAGTCCGCCGCAGGCTCTGTAACTTCATTCATCGCCAACTGGTCGGACACTTGGGTGTCTCTGTCCGAAATATGCCCCCTCGGCCTCGTATTTCAGTGCGCGCCGATATATTTCGTCGCACAAATGCCTGAATACCAATAAGTCTCTCGGACCAAGAACTGAAAGCACCCGGTATGCGCCTTTGCTTTTCGCAACCTGAA
>CAJCHQ010000162.1 GCA_903970295.1 Bryobacterales bacterium | reverse complement strand
CGACCCCTCTAATCAAGTGGTTATTCCGGACGATACTTTCACCTCCAGGCACCATGCCTGGATCACTTTCGAAGAGGGTGACTTTTGGCTGGAAGACCTCGGCTCCACAAACGGCACATTACTTAACGGTCATCCCGTTGTGAAGAGGCAGGTTCTTTCGGCTGGTGACAAAATTCGAGTTGGTCATACAGAATTGACCTTCGAAGTAGAGAAGAACTAAGGACTTACTGGATATACTTTTGTCCGGGTACCTGGGAGTGGACTTAATCACGCATGTCTGACATCGGATCTGGTGGCGCTAACCGCATTGAGCTCGAGAGCCAGATTCTCTGCTCGGCTTTACGCCTGAGCTGGGCGGACGACGATATCGAAGGGGTGCTCAAGTCGGCGCGTGAGCTCTATCAACTATTTCCTGACCTTTTGCCGCCGCCCAAGCCTGAAATCGCGGAAAAACCGACGAATCTCTATCAGATGCTGCGCTTGCGTTGCGATGTCCCGCAAAGCTCAGTTGTAGCTGGCTACTTTAATGCTGCCAAGAGATTTTTGCGTAGTGAGAATATCAAAGAGCAGCGCCAGGACTACTACAAGATCCTTACCGCTGGATTTACCCTGCGCAAGCCCAGGTTGCGTCTCAGTCATGATTTGATTGTCGTGCGCCAACTTCTGATCGACAGGAAGGTGATTCCTGACGACGGAACTCTGGAACCGATCTCCGCTCCAGTCGGTAGTCGCGAGCCGGAGCCGATGCAGATGGTGCGCACGGTACCGTTGGATCAGAAGCTGCCTATGCTGATCGAGCTGCTCAAGCACGCGCAAATAATTGGTCCAGCGGAAGTGCAAGCTTTGACCAATCAGATGAGCATCGCTCCCGAGATTCCAGTGTCAGAACTGATTCTCAGTGCCGGATATGTAACGGATCCCGAAATGAAGTCTTTGCAATTAGCTGAAGTTTTGATCAGCCAGGACAAGATCACGGTCGGTCAATTTGCTGTCGCCATGTATGACGAACGCACACAGGGTGTGCGCATGGCGGAATCGCTGCAAGTGCGTGGCT
Source organism: Bryobacterales bacterium (assembly GCA_903970295.1). Next base: position 7,040 of record CAJCHQ010000162.1, on the reverse strand, counting down.
GGCTGCCGACTGAGCTGCCGCCTTACGGACGAAACTAAAAAAAGCTAGTGATGTCAACCGGAAGGCGGATCTTGATGTTACTATTGGGCTGCCGATTTTGAGCGCCAGGCATCGGAGGTCCGCTTGCTAGCTTGCCAAAATCGAAAATGGGACGATGGTGTTCACGAGCTTTCCGCGCCACCAATTTCGGGCACAAGGGCGCCGACAAGGCAGAGCAGGGATAACCATCACTTCCGCCACTGGATTTGCTCAACAGAAGTGGCACCCACATCTTTTGCAAACCGCGGTTGCTTCCGGTTCGAAGAGCCAAGTTGCTGAAGCTGCCGGTTCGCTCGAACTATTAGATTTTCTTTCTTTAACTGCAGTCGATAGCGAAAATCAATTGCTCAGCGGCACTTGGGAGCCCGGTTTTGTTTCTGCCGGTCGAGCAGGTTCAAGGCTGGTCCCGATTCGTGCGGCGCAGCCAGACGCACCACATATGGTGGCGGCATCCGGGGCAAATGCTTCGGTTTCAGGCGGTTCCGCCTCACTTCTTAGCCAACTTGCTGATTCCATTTTTTCAGTGTCCGAACCTTGTGATAATTCGACTGGCGGTTTAGACATCGGCAAACTCAAGTCGATCGTGGAATGTGAAGCTGGCGATGCCATCGCCGCGGTTGGCACGTCGTCGATCAAGCAACTTGAAGCTGCGCACGCGCTTGATCCCCTCGAGCATTTGATCGAGTCTGCAGTTCTTGGTCTGGCTTCTCAATCGGTCGAAGCTGAATTCGAATTGGTCAAGTCGCTCCGGCAAAAACCGATCAAGCAATCTTTTGACTTCGAATTCGAGTGGGCGAGAACCGTTAACCGCGATGTGAGCGTGCCGACCGAGGTGAGTGATGCGCTGCGACAGAATTTGACTGAACCCACGAGCGAGCAGACGCCGATCGGACCGGTTCCCACTGGGGGCGAATACTCCGTCGGTTCGGATCTAGACATGGCGGAGCGTTTGGACATGCCTCTCAGTCATGTCGTCGACGGCTCGCAGGGAGACGATTCGGCCGGCGCCTTCAGGTCGATGCTGAAAGAATTGAACGAATGGCTTTCTGCCAGTCATCTCTCGTCCGATGGAAGACATGCCGATGAGAGCAGTTCCGCCCTGGATTCTGAGGACTTATCTTCTCTCGATGATGAGATTGATCCGACTATTCCGATTATGCTACAAGCAGCATACGAAGCCGATCCGCTGCCTTTTTCGATCGCCGAATCGTTGACTGACATCGTCGGCAAAGCGTTCTCCGATGCCAACGTCGAAGATGGCGCCTATCCTCTTAATGAATTCACTGAACTAGATGAATCCGTCGATCAGCTCGCCTTTACCGGTTTGTTGACCGATCACGTGAGCCAGAGCATGGCACTGCCCGTGGTGTCACGGCGAGTCAAGCATCAGCGCCAGATTTTTCGGCGCAACAATAGTAAAGCCGCCAGCACCCGTACTCTAGACAATGGTCGCCGATTTGAATGCTATGACAGTGGTGCTGTTGTTGAAAAAGACGAACTGGGTCGCGTCACCCAAATCCGGGCGGCTTCCGGCGGTTGTGTCAGTATCTATTACGATAGAGACGGCAGTCCAGAGGGATTTTTGCGCACTGATCGGCAGGGGCGCAGTCACTCGATTGCCGAATGCGATCGGCAAGGTGTGATCGTGCGAGACCCGACTGGTCGCATTCGAGCTGCTGGAGATGCTTTGTGCATCGATCCCAACGGCTGCCTGAGCGTCTGTCGCTCGGACGGGCAGTTCTGGAGCATCGACCTCGTGCGGGACAAACACATCGAACGGCGTCGCCTGGCTGATGCCCATGGCGGCTGGAATATTATTACTGCGGTTTTCGCCGCGGACGGCTTCCGCATGACCACTTTGTTTCAGCCGGTCGTAGATTTGCCGAGCAAAGAGAAGGTCAACTCTGTCGAGGATGCCAATCGGCTGTGGTCGGCTGCCTCCGTTGCCAGCCCTCGTTTTCGTTTCTATGGACGAGATGGTTCGGTTATTCAATTTGAATCTGAAGATGAACTAACCAACCTGACTCCATCGCATGTCTGGTCGCCCGGCACCCGTCGCGTGCAACCGATTTGGAAAAATCGACACCAGGCAGGCACAGCGTGGGAGTCTGTGCAAGAATACGTTTCGAGTTATCTTTCAAATTGACCGGCGGAGCAAAATATATATGTCAGAGGTAATCACTTTCGGCACAGATGGTTGGCGAGCAATCATTGCCGAGGATTTTACGTTCAAGAACGTTGAGCGAGCCGTATACGCAATGGGACTGTATATGCGCGATACGTATTATCGTGATGGCGTCGGTCTGCCCGTCTTGATCGGTTACGATACCCGCTTCCTGGCTGATAAATTTGCTTATCACGCTGCTCAGATTTTGATGGACATGGGTCTGAAAGCCAAGGTCTCGAGACGTGATGTGCCTACGCCCTGCATTGCCTGGGCGACACAATACGAACCTACTGCCGGAGCGCTTCAGTTTACTGCCAGTCATAATCCGCCCGAATATTGCGGGCTTAAATATATTCCCCATTTTGCCGGGCCAGCTACTAACGATATTACAAATGCGATTGTTGGACATCTGCAGGACCTTCCTGTGGGCTATGAAGTGCCAAACCGGGAAGTCGAATATTTCGATCCGGCGCCACCATATTTGGCGGCAGTTGAATTGCTGGTCGACCTGGAAAAAATTTCGCGCAGCAAACTGAAGATCGGTTATGACGCGCTTTACAGCACCAGCCGCGATTATCTTGATAAAATTCTGGCCGAATGCGGTTTGTCAGTCAGCATCTTGCATAACTGGCGTGATCCATTGTTCGGTGGCGGCATGCCTGAACCCAAACCTGAATACCTGAAAGACCTCATGGCTTTGGTCAAGAAGGAGAAATTGGATATCGGTGTGGCTACTGATGGTGATGCCGACCGCTTTTCAGTAATCGACGAGAATGGCAATTTCTTTTCGCCGAATCAACTGCTCTGTCTTTTGACCCGACATCTCGTTAAAAATCATGGACAGAAGGGCGCCATCGTCCGCACCGTGGCCACCACACATTTGCTCGATCGCCTGGCTAAATTGTATGGTCTTGAACTGATCGAAACGCCGGTCGGTTTCAAATACATAGGTGAGATCATGCGCGCCGGCGATGTTTTAATCGGTGGTGAAGAATCCGGTGGTGTTTCGGTCAAAGGACATATTCCAGAGAAGGACGGCATTCTCGCAAACATCTTGCTGATCGAGATGCTCGCCTATGAAGGCAAACCTTTGTCTCAGGTATGGAGCGATTTGCTCGAGGAAGCTGGCACCAATCCGGTTTATCTGCGCGGTGATTTGAAATTGAATCATCGCACTCAGAGAGGTTTGATGCAGCGCATCAATGAGAATCCGCTGACCACCCTTGCTGGCGAAAAAGTGACCCGAGTCAGCCGGTTGGATGGTCTCAAGCTCTATCTCGATGACGAGACCTGGTTACTGATTCGACCGAGCGGTACAGAGCCTCTCATTCGTCTCTATGCCGAAGGCGCACCCGCCGATCGGATGGACAAAGTAATGAATGATTTCAGAAGCCAGGTCGATGCCATTTTGGCTGACCTCGAAAAAGTAGCTGTCGCAACCGAAAAGCCCGCCTTAAAAGTGCATTGAGCAGAGGTTCTGAATGACCAAACAAAGGCTAATTCGAGAAATATTGATTCTGGCTGTCACTTGCCTGGCTCTTTATAATGCCGGACGCTCGATCTCAGATTCAGTGGAGCGCCAATTCTTCTTGCGCGATCAAGGCAACGCTTTGAGAAAGGGGCAGGCACAGGCGCAGCAAATTAACAAAGAGTTGCGCGACGGACTCTCGAATTATCGTTCTTCCAAGGGGATTGAACGCCTGGCGCGGGAAAGGCTCAATCAGGCCGGACCGGACGAAGTGATCGTACATATCGGCAAATAGCCCGCCCGGCATGGAGTCACTTGAACCATCTGGACGCAGGCAGACGCTAGATGGCGCTGTCTACGCGACCGTAACCTATTTATTCTGGGATTGGTGTCAATCTACTGGAAGCTGGTTACGCATATTCCGCCGATGCAGATGGTCGCTCATCGAGCGCTCTGGTCTCTGTTCGTCTTGCTGCCACTGCTTTTGGTGGCAGACAAGTTTCGGGCGTTTGGTGATGCCTTGCGTAACCGAAGGCTGCGTCTAATTTTGCTTTGCTCAGCCACCTTGATCTGTGCAAATTGGCTCGCCTTCATTTGGGCCGTCAACAATCAACTTGTTCTGCAAAGCAGTTTAGGTTACTTTATGACGCCCCTGGTCAACGTCGTATTGGGGCGCATCTTTTTCAAAGAATATCTGCGACCGGCGCAAAAGGCTGCCTTCGTTCTGGCTCTAATCGCTGTCGCAGCCTTGACTTTCCAGGCGAAAGCAATTCCCGGAATTTCTATTTTCTTGGCGCTTACTTTCAGTGCGTATGGTGCTTTGAGAAAAGTGGCGCCGGTTGAATCTCTTGTGGGGCTGACGGTGGAAACGCTTTTCGCTTCGCCAGTGGCTCTTCTCTACCTATCGATATGCGCTGTTCAAGGCAATCTCGCATTTTTCAAGGATGCTCATTCGGACCTGATTGTGGCTCTAGCCGGACCGATAACCACGATTCCGTTGCTCACGTTTGCCAGTGCGACTAAAAGGCTGCGTTATTCCACTTTGGGCTTTTTCCAATATTTGAGTCCGACATTTCAATTTCTCCTGGCGGTATTTGCTTTCAAGGAAACTTTTACCACTGGTCACATGTTGGCTTTTATCGGCATCTGGAGCGCTCTGGTTATTTATCTCGTTGATTCGATCGTGGCAGCACGTCGTGTGCAAACCTGAAAAGCATGCGAATCGGAGCGCACATTCCCGCTTGAGTTATTTTCGATCCTCAGTTACATTCGAGCCTGAGTCACAGATGAGTCAGCTTTAGGCTGTAGAATGAAAAAGAGTAGTTGAGTTAAATGCAGGTGGTTCATTGGATATCCAAACTCAAAGCCTGAACACGACCAGGCATGCCTATCGCACTGCAGATTACCAGGTAAGCAAGCAGGAAATGGCTGCTCTCTGGCGCCGCTACTATGTTTGGTCGGCCTATCGGAACAAGGCTCTGCAAAATCCATCGGCTAATATCGCGCCTCCTCAATCGCAAACTCGCGCTGCTCGTCTGCATCGAACTTATCGTGCCGGTGCATTCCACAGTTCTTCCGGCACCATGCCACCCCAGTCAGGCAGCCCTCGGCATGCCTACCAGATGTTAAATCAAGGTGTGCACAAACCTGGAGACACCGAAGTTAAGCGGCATGCCTACGAGTCGACCTGCAATTTCGTCACGCTCACTGTGAGCTAGTTTTTCACTATGAGCTGGTTTTTCAAAGCAGCTAATTAGCTAGTCGTTTTAGAGTCCGGGTTGGCGTATAGCCTCTGCTGCTGCATTGCCGGGCATAAATTTGCACAAAAGAATCGTTGCCAAAGAAGCGGACGCCGCGATGCCGAAGGCCACAAGCGCAAAGTGTGGATCGACTCGCAGCCAGCAAAATGTCGCGATCGATCCTACAAGCAAGCAACTCGCAACCAACACCAAAGGTACGACTGAACCGGCAAACAACTGGCCGAAGATCGGATGTGCCTCGATTAAGGCTTGCATCGGAGCGTAAAGCAAACCAAAACCGAGCAGAATTAGAAAGGAAGCCAGACAGCGGACCATCACTATGTTGTGTTTCTCTTCTGCCTCGACTTGCTTGAACATCTGGGCGGCTTTGACCATACCAGGTTTGACTATGAAAACCTGGCTTTGAGCGTGTGCACCGACGAACGGCACAAAACTATTTTTCTGTCTGCCAGCCACGAGACTGATTTCGCCTGCAGGCACGAGCGAATAACTAATCCTCAAATCACCAACACTGGGCGTTTTCGGAGTCGCGCTGAAATAGACGACGCCACGCTCAACGTGAGCTTTTCTTTTCAAACTCTGCTCAAGATTTTTAGCGGCGCAAGCAGTTACCTTCAGGCTTTGCGAAGCCGGAAGCGAGTCGATCAGTGAAGCTGGAACTAGATATTGACCGATCGTCACTCTGTCAGCTGACAGCTTCTTAGATTTGAGCGCTATCAAAATAGGATTCTTGTGTCCTTCCTGATTGCGGAAGCTCGAAGAAGGCGCCGGATTTTCTTGCCAATCCAGTTTGTATTTGTAAGTGGTAATCATGTCTCGGCCGCCGCTCCACCGACTTCGGTACTCGGTTGTTTGCTCTTCTTTCCAGGCGCAGATTTCCACTTTACGACTTAACTGCAGACCCTTTGCGGAAAAGCCAGTGTCAGGATCTTTGATTGGTTTATCCGGGTTGGCCTGCCCGGAAAAGTGAACCAGCTTACCGTCGAGACTCGTCCCGTTTGTTGCACTCAGTTCGCTAACTGTTTGCTCGCCGGACTTGAGCGCAGTCTGGTCATTTGCGGCACTCATCTCGTGGTTGACCAGGTAGTAAATAGAAAAACTCAGGCAGAGGATTCCCAGGATCGTACAGACTGTCGCGCAAACCGAATCGAAGACTGGGGAAGGAGCTGTGCTCGGATTATTGTCTGGATAATCGTCCCAGACAGGACTAACTTCGCTAACACTATTGCCGTCGTCGCTGAAATGGTCGGGCATAAGAGACCTCATCAAAAGTGAAGACAATGGACCGCATTGTTTCGCTATTGCACCTAAGATTGGCTACCAATGCCAATCGCTCGTGGGCTGTCAATGCAAGCACTAATTTTTTCTCTTATTTCCTATTGCCCAGTATAGGTTTTCTGCGGTGCCTAGATTTTCTTGTTGGTGGCTCCGGATGGTCGTGCAACTACTTTGTGCAAACTTTAGACGCACAGAATGCGTTTAACACAAGCTTCAGAATTAAGGGGCCGAAGCTGCCACCAGATTTGGTACCAAAGCAGTTACCATCGATTTGGCTTGGCGGTTATGCCAGACGAGTAGCTCGGGAGCGATTTTTCTGGGCGGGAGG
>CAJCHQ010000161.1 GCA_903970295.1 Bryobacterales bacterium | reverse complement strand
GGGCGGTGCCACGAAAAAAACCTCGTCAACAAAGACCAAGTCCAAAAAAGGCAAAGCGAAATAGCGAAAGATTTGATCTCTTTGCCGGCACTGATGCGTTACGTCATCGGTGCCACTTTCTTTGAAGGTAACGTCATCCGCCTTTTTGCTGAACGCCCGTGGATGTCGGGATAGCTTCTTGATCGGTGCATGACTCATGTCCACAACCGCAGTCTGCCGGCTCGCCGTCAACATGCTGCGTGTCTGCAGCCTCGGCACAGTGAGTGCTGCAGAATTCCATGCTGATTGCATCATCGGGAATGGTGGCATCAGAGGCATTTTCAGCTTCGCCAGAATTAATCGCGTCCAGGTCGATGTGAGCACTTGCTCGTATCACTGCCGCAATCGGCGCATCTTCGCCTTCATAATCTTTGTATCCAGCCATCACCTTACATTGGCAAGAAGGGTGCTTACATCTGTTCATCTGGTATCCCTCCATTAGTAATTGACTTGCGCACGTGCTCTGTTGATACTAAATGGAACAAGCGGATCACTCACGTCTAAGAATTGGCGAGCCTAGAGTAGCATCCTGGCGGCTATTCTCCTTCGGACGGCTCAAGCGGGTGAAATAGCGAAAACCCCGTTCCTCATGAACTCACCGTTCATGCAGACTATTTTTTGCTGGTACGGTTCCCGGTTGACCGAAAACCGAAACTTTTGTCAGAAAAGTGGGCTCGAGAATCCATTGTTTGATCCCTCAAAACACTGTCCCCCAGAATGTTTTACGAGAACATCTTTGACTGCGGGTCAAGGCAGAGGTAGAGGGAACTTTTGTTCCAGACCAATTGTCTGGCGGACACGTTAGAGTGAGCGGAGGAAAAACAATGAATGCTGTAACTAAGTTTATTACCGAATTGGATGAGAAGGCCGAGTCTGCGAAAGGTGATGTCATCGGTCTCATTAAGGCGGATCATCGTAAGGTTGATCTCTTGTTTGCAGAATATGAGTCAAGTAAAAAAGCCAGTGACAAAAAAGTACTACTTGAACAAATAGTTAAGGAACTGAACATCCACGCGGCGGCAGAAGAAAAGCTCGTCTATCCTAGACTCAAAGAAAATGATAAGGATGGTGTCAACGAGGCGTATGAGGAACATCATGTTGTGGAAGGAGTTCTTTCCGAACTCATGGCTGTGCAGGAGATTGATGAACTAGTTGATGCTAAGGTAAAAGTGCTTTCAGAGCTCGTCAAACATCATGTCAAAGAGGAAGAGAAAACGCTGCTGCCTGAAATTAAGGCTAGCGGAGCAGACCTGACGGAATTGGGTGCAGACTTCAAAGCCGAAAAAGAGCGCTTGAAATCTGCCCCGCCAAAGCCCGGTCAGGCAAATACAAACGCGAAAGCGTTCAAGAAAAATCACTAATCATTTGAGCCGCGCGGTTTGTGCCGCGCGGCCTCTTTTTGTCTAATGGGGTCGTCTGCAAGGACATCAGCTAGGATCGTTGACGCTCTAAAGAAAGCTTTTTCAGAGCCATACTTTGTGTGAGGGGCAATGCTAACTTCCTGTTACCAGATTTAGAAGTAAGCTGATATTGAGCATTATGACCAGTGCGGCCGAGATTGCCGACACCACTAACAGTGTCCCTTTGATCCGTCTGTCGCCAAGTACTTTCTGCGATGCGTTTAGCCAAATCAATGGGACGATCGTAAAAGGTAAAGCTAAACCCAAAGCGGCTTGTGATACCACCAGTAGTTTGGTAGTGTCAAAACCTGCGTGAAGGATGAAAAGACACGGTATGAGAGTCAAGGCTCGTCTCCACCAAATCGGTATACGAACTTTGAAAAAGCCATCCAGAATGACTTGCCCAGCCATGGACCCGACAGTGGTCGATCCTAGGCCAGCGACTATAAGTGCTAAGCCAAACACTAGCCCGGATAAGTTACCAAACAACGGCGCGATCACCTGAGTCGCTGCTTCAATCGATGGCGGTGGCGAAGACATGCCTTTGTAAGCGGCAGCAAATGTGATTACCATTGATGCGTTTATGAGCCATGCGAAGTTGAGAGCGATAAAATTATCTGCGATGGCATAACGATAGCGTCCATCCACATCGATTTTTTCAGAAGTGCCATGCATCAATCCACTGTGCAGAAAGATGACGTGAGGCATGACGGTGGCTCCAAGCATGCTCGTGGCGATAAGCAAATTGTTTGTCTGCAAAGTAGGAAAAATCGTGCCTCGAAAAACCAAAGTCCAGTCAGGTTTGGCGACAATCAGTTCATATGCGAAGGCCACTCCAATTGCGAGTACCACCACAAGCATCAATTTTTCAAGAAATTTTTGTTCGCCTTGTTTTTTTAACAATGGTAAAAATGAAAGCAAACCTGCTAGCAAACATGATGGAAAAAGAGGCGTGTGGAATACAAGAGTTATGCCGATGCCGGCACCTAAAACCTCAGCCAGATCCGTCGCCACCGACATAAATTCAGATGTGATCCATAATGGAATTTTCACCGCCGCCGGAAAATGTTTGCCGCAATTTTTCGCCAGGCTATCACCCGTGAATATGCCAAGCCTGCAGCTGAGCGTTTGGACCAGGAGCGCGATAAGATTGCCCCAGAGCAGGACCCAGAGCAGAGAGTAACCACACTTGGCACCACTCGCTATGTTGGCAGCGAAATTGCCGGGGTCGATATAAGCAACACTGGCAATGAAAGCCGGCCCAAGCCATGTAGTTTTTTGAGCTACGACAGTATTCAGAACTCTAAGGGTTTGCTCAATCGTTCCGGTCGCTGATGGGTTCTTTAAAATGATGGAATTGGACATGAAACCTCCGGTGGAGCCAGCCTGCTAAAGGCTGGTCCACGTGAGAATTTATGAGTGATATTATTTTTTATTGTTTGCTTTGCCGGCGCCGTTCCTTTTACCATCGCCGTCCAGCGGCGCTGACAGACCCATGCCCAATTCAGCTCCAGTGAGCGGATTAGAGGAAGAATCTGAAGAGCCGCGTGCGGCCGTCAAAGACAGCAAATTTTGGTCAGCTTTCGATAGTTTCACCGACGGCAGACCGGTGCCTCCGTCGACCGCGGATAATTGCTCGACATCGCTGATGAATTCGAAACCAGCAGAGTTCCACGGCCCGCGCATATCGCCTTCACCCTGTGAATGGTTGAAGAATTTGGACTCGAATTCCGGCACGCCAGGCAATTTGCCGGGTGGAAAGTTATTTGAAATAGAGTAGAGAGCTTTCTCAAATGACTTCTGATGGGCAATTTCTCGGGTCATTAAAAAGCCCAGAGCATCTCGAACATCTGGATCATCGCAGACGTTAATGATGCGCTCATAAACGATTTTAGCTCTGGCTTCGGCAGCGATATTAGAGCGTAAATCGGCAGTTGGCTCACCAATTGTGTCTACATAGGCGGCATTCCAAGTTTGCCCTGAGCTATTTATCAGTCCAGCTCCGCCACCATACAAAGCAGCTTGAATATAACTGTCCGCATCTTTAGTGATTTCGGCTAGAGTTTCTGCATCTTCCAATCCTTCGGATATCTGACCTTTGACACCAGTATTCAACATACAAACGATGTTACCGATCACCTCAAGATGGCTCATTTCTTCTGTTGCAATATCCATCAATAAATCTTTTCGACCTGGATCCAACTCGGCAATACCTTGCGTGAAATACCGCATGGCTGCCGCAAGTTCGCCTTGTGGTCCGCCAAATTGTTCTAGCATGAGTGTTGATAGCTTTGGATTCGGCTTCGAGACTCGCACGGTGTATTGAAGTTTTTTGTTGTGCATGAACATGTTTATTCTCCTTCAAGTGGATCGACCACTTGAACTAATTGGTTTTTAAAACGTGACTTAGCCACGCTGTTTAGGTTCCCAGCAGTCGCAAAAAAAATCGAAGAGACTGGAGTCAGAGGTTGAATTGATGAGACGTTTTCGAAACGAGCGGAACAAAATCAATCACGCTCAGTTCCCATCCTTCCAAAGGATCTCTCAAAAAAACTCGCCTCGTCAGGTGGTATCAGATCGTTGATCGTCGGCAACTCCAGATTTATCAATCGTGCGCAAATTAAGATATTTGGCGACCGTTATGGCCAGGGTTTTAAACGGCACCGGCTTCAGCAAAAACTCGTCCATTCCAGCGACCTTGGCGGCTACCTCTTGCTCCGAAAAAGCTGTCAACCCGACAATAGGTGTACGTTTCAGTCCATTTCGTAATTCATGCTCCCTGATGTGACTGGTCGCCTCAATTCCATCCATTATCGGCATCGACAAATCCATCAATATGAGCGCATAACCTGCCTCTGCCATCTTCACAGCTTCGGCACCATTAGCGGCCAGATCTAAAGGCAGACCAAGCGCCAGAAAATGCTTCGTTCCGAGGAACCGAAGCGTTGTATCGTCTTCAACAAGTAGAATTTTGTCACGCGACAAAGTTTAGCCGTTAGAAAAAAAAATCGGAACTGTAAACCAAAAGTTGCTACCTTTGCCTTCCTCGCTTGAGAATCCAATTTCTCCTCCGAGCAAGTCCACATATTGCCTGCAGATCGAAAGCCCTAACCCACTTCCACCAAAGCGGCGAGTCGTGCTGCTATCAGCCTGCACAAAAGGCTGGAATAAAAGATGTTTCGCGTCGTGGCGCACTCCGACACCGGTATCAATAATCGAAAATTTGATCACTGCTTCGTCATCAGAACGCTTCTGCATCTCGGCCACAACTTCGATTGTGCCTTTTTCTGTGAACTTAATCGCATTACTAACCAAATTAACGAGCACCTGATTCAGCTTAGTCTCGTCGCCAAAGAGGACATCGGGAATGTCCTGTCCGGTGGATATCTTGATGTCCAGTTTCTTGTCGTTCGCGTCATGGCTGAACAGAAAAACGGTGTCGGCAAGTAGTTTCTTCACCGAGAACGGTGTCCGCTCCACGGTCATCTTGCCTGCCTCCAACCGCGAGAAATCAAGCAAATCATTGAGAATATGCAGGAGGCGCTTCGATGCAACATATAGATGTTTTGCGACTTCCGCTTGCTCCGGTGTGAGAGGCTGACCCGTTAAAAACTCTGCCAACCCAATCACACCGGCCATAGGCGTTCGCACTTCATGACTGATGGTTGCGACAAACTGTGATTTAAGCTCATTCGCCTGGACGAGCTCTTGAGTGCGCTCAATTACGCGACGCTCTAGATCATCTTCGAGTTTGCGCCTTTCAATTGCACTTGCAAGGACATTGGCAATTGTTTGGAAAAACGTTATGTCATAGTCAGTGAATTCATATAATCGGGTTGTGTGTGTGCCCATCACGCCCCAGGGCCCATCCGCAGCGTGAATGATTACGCTCATCCCGCTCACGACACCATGATTGTGCAAAAGCGCTGGACCACGGAATCGAGTCTCCGTGCGCAAATCTTTAACAATCACGGGATGTTCAGAGGCCAATGTGTAACCGGCCTGAGAATCCATCCCCGTGTCCACCATCGCCACTCCGACCAGCCCTGGTTGCCAGCCTACACCAGCCCGCAACAAAACATGCTTGCCGTCCGGCTGCAACTCCAGCACCTTGCAGTATTCATTCTCGAAAATTTCAGCGACGCCATGCACGGCTTTGTTGAAAAGTTCATCCAAAGCCATGCCTTTCAATGCGTCTTCTCCAAGCTCCGCGACAAAGGAATGCTGGCGAAGTCGATGTTGCATCTCGCCAGCGGCGTGACTCGGGTGAGGAATCGTATAATCGCCGTGCATATATTACGACCTCGTCTTTTAGTCCCCTACCTAATAACAAAGCATCGTTCAGAACCGCAATATTATATCGTTTCCTGGCACAGGCAAAGCAAAGCTTTATAGTGACATCTATTTTTCGGCACAGTGACTAAGACGCTTTGATGCTCATATGCAATAGTTTTTCACCAACAGACTCCACTCGCCTGGCTATACGAGAAAGAGATTCGTAGATGTCTTTTTTGACAACAATGGCGTGGACCCCATTTTCAGAGTCAACAATATCTTTCAACGCTTGCCGGTAGAGCTTCGCCACGCTGGTTTCAGTTTTGCGCGATTCGTTGGCGGCTTGCTCTGCCGCCTTTAAATCGGTTTGCAATTTATCAATTGAACAAAAAACATGTTGCACTCCATTGGCAATTACCTCTGCCATGCCGATCATGACATGATCAACTTGCAGCTCTAGAAATTCGATATCTTTCACAACCCGCTTGATACCATTAATAATGCGGTCCAACTTGGCGGAAAGGTCATAAATCTCCTCTCTATCGAAGGGTGTGACTATTGTGTTTGCCAATTTTTTCTCAATTTCCAATTTTTGCTCGTCGGCACGATGTTCCAGCTGATGAACTATGTCGCACCGATTTTTGGCGCCCGCAGATAACCAGTCGTGAAAGCCAATCGCAGCGTCCAGGGTAGATGTGGCCTGCTGCCGGAGCAAATCAAAAAAATCGACTTTGGGTCGAAAGAATTTCAGCCATTCGGGAGTGTGCGCAGTTTGTCTGATCAAAGTAATGCCATACTCCACTGAAAACATAAACACTGCAGTGCGAAAGCCAGGAGGGCCGATGCAGGAATGGTGATCAACCACGACATAATAATATCTCGGATTACGTTCCAGTGAACGCCGCTTTTGCGCTCCGCGGTACCGGAACCAACAATCGCTGCCGACACGACTTGCGACGCAGACACAGGTCCGCCAACCATCGAATTGCTGATTAGAACTAAAGCGGCAGAGGTTTCGGCGGCAATAGCGTGTATGTGCCGCAATTGATAGACTTTGAAAGCAAGTTCTTTGACGACGCCTTCTGACAACCAGAACGCTCCCGCTCCCATTGCTAGTCCAATCAACAAGCGCATCCAAATTGGAATGTCGTGACCGGACATTAAGCCCCCGGCATTAAGGGCCAAAACCAGCAAACCCATGGTTTTCTGCGTGTCATTTTGTCCATCACCGAAAGCCAATGCTGCAGTCATAAACCACTGACCAGAGGTTAAAAACTTTTGGGCTTTGCCCGATGCTTGCATCAAGCAAATCAAAAGCAAGGACTTTAGTCTTTAAAACTCTACTCATTGGCACCTCAAGATTCTAACAGAGCTGCTCGC
>CAJCHQ010000160.1 GCA_903970295.1 Bryobacterales bacterium | reverse complement strand
CCTTTTGCTTGCCACCTGGATATCGCAAGGGCGAGCGATATCGCTCACTGGTCGGAATTTTTGCCGATACCACGGGTTTTATAGAAATACTGGGCGCCGAAAGTGGCTTGACTGCACGTGCCATCAGCCCATCATAGCTCGTCTTCGAGCGATCGCAAAGCAGGCACTACAGATTCTTATTTTCGCGTTTCTGGCCGTACTCCCATTGAACCTAAGCCGATGCGGTCGACGGCGATACTCATTTTCTTTCGCTGCTCGGGCGTGAATACATGCGCTACTGCAAGAATATGATCAGTCGCTCTGGTGTAAGCAGTGTCCATCTCGGTTTTTATCTGAGCAAAAATAGAATGAACTTTTTCATCATTGAGATCGGCGCTACCCAGGGCCTCCTTGGCATCGATAACCAAGCCGAGCAAATGACCAACCGGCGAGATCATCGACTTGATTAGATCCTGCCTGAGAGTAGCCAGGCTCTCGACTTGAGCATCGGTGATCTCGATACCGCTGAAAGACAAAGCTTTTGAAAACTGATGCCCGGGCATGCATGACAGTGGATTGTCCAGGGCTTTCGCACCAGAGTCATTGCCACCATCTGCGATAGCTGGTGGCAGAGTGCGCTTAGTTACAGCAGCAGCTCCTGCATTTTCCTGAGCAAGGTCTTGCGAGCGTCCGGCGGTAGTCCCGGTACAAAACAACAACACAGCCAACAAAACATATCGCCTCAATTTTGAATTCATCTCTCACCTCGCATGTCACGTCCCTATCCGGCGTTATCAAGCAGATCCCCTCTGGTAGTATATTGAATAGCTTGTCCCAGAGATCCAAATCTTGGATCGCAAACGTATAGTCGAAAGTGATGAGATCGATCTCTGCCAATCGTTTCAGCAATTTTTTGCCAGCTCTAACCTGCTTGCTGGCATTGTTCCCCTTCACGCCAATTTGTCTCGGTGCTCAGGCCGCCGAAACAGCAGATCAAGAGCGAAACGCTCAGCTAACATCACAATTGAGGAACGCTAAATTAGTAAATGCCAGCTATCAATTGCAGGCAGTTGTTTCTAACGAAGAAATCTTGATCACAACTCAAAAGAAGCCTAAGGCGAGCCCAGACGAACTGAAAATACAGTCAGTGCTTCTCAGTAAAATAGCGTTCGAGACGATCACGAGCGGACCGAAGCGCATCAAGCTGAGATTCCTGGACTTCGATAGCGGCACATACAGTGAAGTATCGGTCAAAAGAGCAGATGTAATTTTGTTTGGCGAGGGCAAGTTAAGTAAAAAAGATTTGCTTGCCTCCCTGGAGATAACATCATCTCAATCCGAAGCTGATTCCTCGGTGCAGAGCCTTGCTGCTCCTGGTCCGTTGCAAACCGATCGGATCATGGCCATCAATCGCATTAATCGCATGAAAGCCGGCGGCACAAACGTCTCATCGTTCATGAAACTTTTTGATGCGGTCGAAGAAGCAGCCAAGAAAGAAGATCAAACGCAGGTCACCTCACTTTTGATTGACCTGAATAGACGATTGAAAGATCAAGAAGAACTTTTAAGAGGTTTAGCACAAAGAAGTCGTCAGTCACTGCAGTCGACCGCAACACCAGTTTCGAGCCAACCGCAGAGATTGAACCTAAAAAATGCGGGTCCAGGAGAGCATGGTCCTAATATGGCAGCTCGATTATTCAATATGGTCGCCGAAACGAAAATATCAACGTATCCCAACGATATGAAAGAGACGGCTTCACGTGTATTAGGAGAGCTGAAATTCATGGCTGAGCACGACGGCCATGCCACCGCTGGCTATAATAAATTGGAAGAAGTCGGAAATCTCATGGATACAGGGCGCGTGGATGACGCGAGAGCGCTACTGAACCAAACCGCACGCGAGACAGATCCGGCATTTAAACTGCAGTACGACCGTAGATAAGAGCACGGCTCAGGCTGACGAGCGCGCGATCCTAAAGTATGAAACCGGAATCCAATTCAAGAAGGCGCGGCTACACATCGATGGATGTGTTTCGTTTCGCGGCCAGATACTGGCGCATGCAACCGATTCGATTCTCCATAATTTTGGCACTGATAGCTTTATCCGCCTTTCTGGAAACGACACTGCCGAACGCGCTTTCAACTTTTTTCGAAAGTGTGCGCGGGCATGCTGACTCTAGAAATATCATCTTTCGCCTGGCAATCTTTTTGGGTACTTATTTTGCCTATACCACCATATTTAATACGATGGTGCGAATCTACAACGTCTTTGAAAACTACACTTTCAATAAGCTTCATAACGAAGCATTCGCTCATGTGGAAAGTCTCTCCGAACAGTTTTTCGTCAATACATTCACAGGCAGCATAATCACCACGATCAAGCGGGGCAGGGATCGTATCGAGACATTTGAGGACCAGATTCTCTTGCGCTTACTGCCGGCTGCGCTGATTATTGTCAGCAGCATCTGTCTGTTGGCTCTTCGCTTTCCGGCGCTGGCAGCCGTCATGTCTTTATATTTGCTGATCGTGATCGCAGTCAGCGCCTTGCTCGTGTTGCGCTATGCGGGACCCGCGCAAGAGGCGTACGCAAACACCCAGGATAGATTTGGCGCTCACCTGGCTGACAGTGTCGCCGGCATCGTCACGACCAAAAGCTACGCTCAGGAGACACGAGAGATTGCCCGATTTGCAGAAATTGCGCGCACGCTGCAATCAAAAAACGTGGAAGCATATCTACGGGGAAATACAGCCTCTTTAGTCCAGCGAATTTTATTGGGTGGAATGCTCACAGTTTTGCTCGGCGGCGGCACCTGGTATTTCCTTCGAGGATTAGCCACAATTGACGATATGGCATACTTGGTTCTCGCCTACACGATTCTCCAGTCCTATATCAAAGACGTCGGCGATAATATCAAAAATTTGCTAACGTCGTCTTACGATCTACATGCGATCATTGCACTGATGGAGGAAAGGCCCTCAGTGGCAGACTTACCAGGGGCTGTGGAGCTACATGTAGAAGAAGGAGCACTGTCTTTTAACGACATCACATTCACCTATCCAGGCAAAGACAAACCAGTCTTCCAAAACATATCGATTCACATTCGTGCTGGCGAACGTGTGGCTCTGGTAGGTCCGTCCGGTAGTGGCAAAACCACCTTCGTCAGACTGATTCAGCGTCTGTACGATGTGCATGGTGGCACAGTCACAATCGACGGGCAGGCAATCACCAATGTCACACAAACATCTCTGCGCACTGCAATTGCTGTCGTTCCCCAAGATCCAATTTTGTTCCACCGCAGTGTGCGGGACAACATCAGTTACGGCAGGCCCGACGCCGCCATGGATGAAATTCGCTCGGCAGCGAAGCAGGCTAATATAGACGAATTCATCATGACCTTGCCGCAGCAATACGACACTCTCGTCGGAGAGCGTGGCATTAAACTGTCCGGGGGTGAGCGTCAGCGTGTTGCCATTGCTCGAGCGATTCTATCTAATCGCAAAATCTTGATTTTGGACGAAGCGACCAGTTCACTCGATTCAATCAGCGAGCGGGCCGTCCAAGATGCAATCCACACTGTCACACACGGACGGACGTCGATCATGATCGCTCATCGGCTCTCCACTATTCGAGATGCTGATCGAATCCTGGTTTTCCACGAGGGACAAATCGCTGAAGAAGGCACGCATCAGGATCTGGTTGCCAGAGTCGACGGTGTTTACGCTGGTTTTTATAAAATCCAGTCGGGAGGCTTTATCGGCGTTAACTAAAGAGATTGATATACTGTTGAATCGCTTGCCCTGGGCGACTCTAGGGCCAAAAGCCAAGCTCATGGTGCAGCACAAGGTGATCCTGAAAAAATGAAGCGTTATTTCGTTCCCGGCGATGAGACCGACCCCAAAATTGTGCGCAGTGACAACCTGAACATGATCGTTATTGACGATCACGAGAGCGAACAGGGAGCATTGCTAGTTTTTCTTGGCGGCGTGAATTCATTTCTGCACAGTCCTTACAGACCCTTTTTTGAACAGTCGATACGAGCCGGATACCGTCTCATAGCTCTAGACTATCAATACGAGCCACAGGTTACTACTAACTGTTGGCGCAGTAATGATGATGAAAGTTACGCGCGAAACCTGGCTGGCAAGGCATTTGGCATGCAAAAAGTGATGGGATTGAACCTTGCTCCCGAAGAGTGTATCGAAAACCGCCTGACCAAGCTTTTGCTCCATTGCGTTGAGCACCTTCCCAACACGGGATGGAATTCATACCTGAACGGAGAATCGCTAAACTGGCAACGCATAGGCATCGCAGGACATTCACAAGGAGCGGCGCTGGCAGCTTACATTGGTAAAGAACGAGAAGTTTTTCGTGTCGTGCTCTTATCCAGCCCCTGGGACCATTTTCCAGAACGTCAAAATTTGCTGGCCCCATGGCTGCAGGGCGAGAGCAAAACACCGCATGAAAAGTGGTTCGGCGCATTCCATATCAAAGAACAGAATGCAGCAATGCTCGAACAATCATTTGAATCGCTCAAAATACCAGCGGAAAATATTCGCAGATTCACTCGAGAACCAATACCATCGAACCTACTGAGTAAGCAGGAGAAAGCCGATCCTTATCACACATCGGTAATCAATTCGCATTCATCTCCGCGTACCGAAGCTGGCACCTTTTACTACGCTGATGATTGGGCATTTTTGCTTGGCCGGGCCAAAAAAGCATGACGACTGCGCACTTACTTTTTCTGGGCAAATGCTTTGTCGTAGACACCTGCATCGTAACCGACAACCATGATGTTGCCTGTTTTGATCGTAGGCGCCCGCAGCTTGCCACTCGGACCGATTAAAAGCGACTGCAGAAGATCGTCGTCTGCACCCTTGCTCAAGTCTACTTCCACTACTTTGACACCCTTGGTAGCATAGAGACGGTTGACACCAGCCAACAACTTTTTTGCTTGAGAAAATGTCATTGGCTCTTTGTTGCAATCTATTGTTGTTTCAACAGACAGACCTTTCTCTTCGAGATATGAATCAGTCTTTTGGCATGTCTTGCAATGTTTCCTGTGATACATCCATTCAAGCTTTCGCATTTCGTTCCTCCGCTGAATGCAAGTAGATTACTTCGCTCCCATGAACTTCGGGTGAACATTGCCGCTACCGGATACGGGCACACTGGCATCGTAAAGATGCGCCAGCGTTTTCAAGTCGCGATTGCTCAGGTCCTTATGGATATTACTGGAAGGAGACGTGAAGAACATCACATCACCAGGATTGGGGCTATGATCGCCAAGACCCAAGCTGTGCCCGATCTCATGCAGGGCAGCCGTATGCATCAAGTTATCGGTTGGCACATTATTGATGCCACCAAGCGTTTTGGTCAGCAATGTAATTTGAGCATGTTCGATTCCTTCCGCACTGGTTCCTTCAATATCCGCAGAACCACCTTCCGCTGCATTTTTTAGCGGTGTCGAACCATCGTCCCAGGAGCAGACGATATCTGCCTGATTAAGGCGATCGACGAATTTGAAAGAGACGACGTTATGGGAATCTTTTTGCCATTCTGCAAAAGCCGAACGCAATATCGTTGCAAATTGAGGTCTGTAGTTGGCAATCTTCTTTGTTTCATCTTCAGATGGAATATAGACTTTCAGTGGAAACTTGTGGGGCTTCCATTTGAAAATTCTTGTTGCCGTCGCGTAACCAAAATAATCGCTCGACACAGATTTGTTCGACTTAGTTGCTCGTAGCTGGGCATCTAATTCAGATTGCAACTGCCCCATTTGGCTTCTAGCCTGGGCTGCGAAGCGATCATCAGGGAACTTGGCCAAAAAATTCTTGTAATTCTGCACGGCCAACTCGAGTTTGCCTGAGAACGTGTTGATTTCAGCCTGCGCGAGCAAAGGCTCCGGTCGATTGGGGCCAATCGCAATGGCTTTGTCGTTCTCTTTCATTGCGGCTTCGTTTTCCCCGAGGTTCATGAGCGTCATCGCCAAGTTGCAGTGCGCCGCCACAGCCAAATCGGAATCCGCCCAAGAGAAGTACTGAAGAATGTTGACGCCCTCGACAAAATCATCTTTGGCGGCTGACCATTTGCCTGCAGCAACTTCCTCTGATGCTTGCTGGCATTTGCCGTTGGCGTATCCGATTGCCGTGCAAATCACGATAATCACAAACGCTATCACTCGAAATGCAATCCTCATGTTCTCCTCGTCTGAGATTCAGGGGTTCCGATTATAGCCCGGCACAGGCGGCCGCAGGAAGAGAATTCGACGAGCAAACCGAGAACCTTGGCGTCCTTACGGATCGCAGTGTTGCGTGATATAACGGACATAGGCGGTGGGGAAAAATTGAATCTGGGGGGCAGCGCGGCAGTGAAGACTGACACGATATCGGATCTCGAGCACTTTCTAAAACTTCAGGAACGGTTGCACGGAGCGGGCAGCGCTCAAGTGGCAGCAGTCATGTTCGGCTTAGGCCGAGCTCACTCGGATCGCAAAGAATACAAACAAGCGAACGAATTGCTCACGCAGGCTCTGGCAATACAAGAAAAGCTCGGTTTGGGGGACGATGTTGTTGCAGAGACAAAGCACGAGCTAGAAAAGTTGAAGGCAAAACAGAGCGAGACTAAGAACAGCGACAATGACACAGTTGACTGCCTGACTCTAAGCAGCGATAGTCTGCCCGTTTACGATCCGCTGAAAGTTCCCAACGTTGAGGAACCAGACGAGATCGAGGAGGCCATCTCAAAGGTCCAGAGCGATATCGATGCTCTGCGCAAGCACGGTCGACACACAGTGCAGCTTGCAGACGCCCTCCTCACATTAGCTAAACTCTATGGTCGCAAAAAGATGCTGCAGGACATGCAGCCTCTGTTATTGGAGGCCGTCAGAATCAGGGAGGCTGAATTAGGCAGTCAACATCTGAGCGTTTCCATCGATTTAAAAAATCTGGCTAAGCTTTATTATTATCTCGGTCGATATGATGAATCGGAACAGCTTTTCAGACGAGCGATGAATATCAGGGAAGCAGCGTTGGGACCCATGCATTCGCATGTCGCCGATATCGCCAAATGGTATGCCAAAGCTTTGCATAAATGCAATCGCCTTTCTGAAGCGGCGGCGATGGAAGCGCTTGTCCGAGAAAGTCAAGCTAAAGACGGCACCGACTGGGACAATTACAGAGTTAGTGGCGCCAAGGCTATGGACGAACAGAACTATTTTGTAGCGCAGGCAATGTGGTTGGCAGCGCTCGACGAAGCTAAAGATTTCCGATTCGACGATCCCAGGCTCTGTGCAACTCTCGAAAATCTCGCCGAAGTTTATTGGAAGCAAGCCAAATATGACCGCGCAGAATCTCTGTGTCAGCGTATTTTGCAGATCTCAGAAAGCATCCTGGGACCTACGCACCCGGACGTCGCGCAAGCAGCCAATAACATGGGGTTGGTTTGCGAAAGGCAGGGTAAGTACGCCGAAGCCTCAATTTTGTACCGGCAAGCACTCTCAATCAGCGAAACTTTGCACGGAGTCGATCATCCTGACGTCGTCGCTATCCGTGACTGCCATGCCCGCACCAGGAGAATGATCCAAAAACAGATCGAACTGAAAGCAGAAAAAGTGGAAGGGCGATGGAGCAAATCTGGTTGGTGGCAAGCTCTCGAAAAAGCCTAGTGTTTAAACCGGCAAAGATTGCGTTGCAATCGTAATTATTTGGCTGGCTTTGCTGCCGCCTGCGGCGACGGCCTCTCTGCAGTCAGCTTATCTTTGTGGGTGTCCACAAATTTAACGAGCGCATCCACGCTATCCATGAGCTGAATGCCGGATTTCTCCGGTTCGAAGTGGAGTTTGCGACTGAGCTGCTCGAGACGTTTTGGCAGATGCATGTGTGTAAGCGGCAGAGATGCCTCCGTCAAACCGGCATCCGTAAATGTGTGCCCAAAGACCACGACCTCACACCAGCCGACTTTCGTAGTAATCTTAGCGGTGGCGGGTGGGGCTGTCGGATCGTGCACTGATGGATCGTCAGGCGTGGGCGGAGCCGGTTTGCGTGCCGGAGTGTCGGGAGCCTGATTGCCGCCGCCACTGGGACCACCGGGCATGCCGCCAAACTGGCCACCACCCCCGAAGCCGCCAAATTGTGCATTTGCTGCGAAGCTTAAGCAGGCAGTACAAAGCACGCTGCTGAGCAATACGGCTGGTACTTTATTCGAGCGCGAATTCATTGCCACATCTCCTTACGGACCGATCAGTGGCTGGCAATTTGCCTCAATCAGAAACGCCGCACCAGCTCGCCAAATGTTAGCACTTCGCCTGCGGCTTTTCTGCCCCATCCTCAATCACTGATCCGCTGATAATCTCAGCTGACCAAGGTGCAGCCGTCATCTTTCTCCTGGAGGGAGACCGTTTGTTTCAGAGTTTTTTGTCAATGCACTGTATAGCCGCCATCAACCGCTAATGCGTGTCCAACTACAAAGCTGGCTGCAGGGCTGCACAGCCACAGCACCGCAGAAGCTACTTCCTCTGGGCGACCCAGACGACCGATCGGCTGGTTGCTGAGGATGTTTTTGATCGCCTCCGGATCTTTCGCCAACATGGTTGCAAGCATTGGTGTCTCAATCACTCCAGGACAGACTGCGTTTATGCAAATACCTTTGCTTGCATATTCGAGCGCGACGCTTTTTGTTAACCCAATCACACCGAATTTAGTGGCATGATAAATCGCTCTGCCAGGCAGACCAACCAGCCCACCGAGTGAAGAGCAATTCACGATTGCACCACGTTCTTGTTGACGCATCTGGCGCAGTTCGAATTTCATACAGTTCCACACTCCACGAAGATTTATCGCAGTGACTCGATCGAAGTCGTCTCCGCTCGCATCTGCAATTTCCACAGCCGGAGCTTGCACTCCGGCATTGTTGTAAGCAGCATCCAGGCGACCAAAAGTCGACACCACCTGATCGACCATCATTGCCACGCTTCTTTCGTCAGCTACATCACAGCCAATCGCAATTGCCTGACGCCCAGACGCTACGAGGTCCTCAGCTACAGCTCGGGCCTTGTTTTCATCGAGATCCACTATTGCCACTGCCGCTCCTTCCGCCGCGAATGCTTTTACTGTTGCCAGCCCGATACCAGATGCCCCGCCAGTAACAAGAGCAGCCTTGTTTTCAAATAAAAAATTCATTGTTTCACTCCTCGAAACTTTCATCGCGTAGGCAGCCGTGGCGAACATTTATGCGGCACAGCCGTTGCAGTCGAACAAATGCAAAACACTTGCCCTTAAATCGCCAAACCTTTATTTCGGTCGGTTTTCAAAAACTTCTTTAGCCACTGGCAACGCAGAAAAGATATTAGGCCAGCCGACGTAGAAGGCGAGGTGGTTCAATACTTCCGAAGCTTCGGTTTTGGTCAAGCCATTATCCATTGCTCTGTTGAGGTGATATGTTACTTGCGCAGTTTGTCCAGCTGCAATTAACGCACTGACCGTTGCCAGACTTCGGTCTCGCGGCTTTAGCGCTGGCCGCAGCCAGAGGTCGCGAAAGACGAGGTCGGAAGTATTTTGCACGACTGCCGGAGCTACCGCGCCGAATTGCTGCATAACATTTGCCGCCCGAGTTTTTTCAGCTTCTGCATTGATTGGCAGCAACTCTGGCGACGCGAGCGGAAGATCCTTTGGCTCGACGTGGCGTTGGGCAAAAATCGGCTTGGCGATTTTGATAGCTGAGATTGCGCTCGGCCAGCCGCAGTAGAACGCAAGATGTGTGATTATCTCTGATAGCTCGGCCGGCTTCAGTCCGTTATCTAATGCGAAATTAAAATACCACGGCATCTCGACAGTCTGATTTCTGCAAATGAGTGCTGCCACGGTGATTATGCTGCGATCGTGAGCAGTCAGATCTGAACCGCTCCACAATTTTGCGATCGCCTCACGGTCGTATTTCTCAAGCGCTGGAGAAACGGTGCCGAGATCGTGCCTGGCCGGTTCGCAACTGGCACAACCCGCCTGGTACTCATCCTCGGTTAGCTGATCTAGCCAATCGGCAGTCTTTCCGTTCAGATGCTCAAGAACCGAAATGTGTGTCATTTTGAATGATGGCAGGGCACCGTGCCAATGTTTGACACCGGGTGGCGTCCAAATTACGTCACCTGGACGAATGATTTGTACCGGTTGTCCCCAAGTTTGCACCACGCCGCAACCGTCGGTGACAATCAGCGTCTGCCCCAGAGGATGTTTATGCCAGGCAGAGCGTGCACCCGGTTCGAAAGTGACACTGGCGGCGATGATGCGAGATGGTTCCGGAAGCTGCACTAAAGGTTCAACTTGCACATTGCCAGTAAAGAACTCGGCTGGTCCCTGATTGATTGAACGCGAGCCGCTTTTAGAAATTTCCATTTTCAAATCACTCCGCTCACTATCCACTCTTCCTTGCCTTTCAGACGATGATCCAAGAGTAGGCTGAACTCCAGTCGTGATCATCGACACGGCTGAAAGAAGGCTGCAAAACATGCGGGAGAAATAGCTACTGTGCATTGCCATTTGCAAGTTTAAATTAGCGATTGGTCATGGCTTCTAGCTTTTCAGGATACCGAGCGCCTTCGACTGTGATCTTGCTAGCCGCCGCCTCAATTTCATCGAGGTCGGCAGTTTGCAGTTTGATATCTACAGCCGCCAGGTTCTCCTTCAGCCGCACACTACTGGTAGTGCCTGGAATGGGAACGATATATGGTTTTCGAGCCAACAGCCAAGCTAAGGCTATTTGAGCAGGAGTGGCGTCGAGCTTCGCAGCTACCGTATTTAAAAGGTCTACCAGAGCCTTGTTCGCCCTAATTGCGTCAGGCGCAAAGCGGGGAATCAAACTACGCAAATCGTTGCTTTCAAAATTACTTTTTTCGTCAATCTTGCCGGTTAAAAATCCCTTACCGAGTGGACTGTAGGCGACAAGCCCAATACCCAACTCTTCGAGCATCGGCATCATTCCTTCTTCCGGACGTTTCCACCAAAGCGAATATTCATTCTGTATGGCGGCGACAGGTTGCACAGAGTGTGCCCGACGAACGGTCTGAGCTGAAGCTTCAGACAATCCAAAGTGCTTTACCTTGCCTTCTTCAATCAACTCTTTCACTGTGCCTGCGACTTCTTCTATGGGCACATTAGTATCGACTCTATGTTGATACAAGAGATCGATCACCTCAACTTTTAGACGTTTGAGTGAACCTTCGACGGCTCTTTTGATCTGCTCAGGGCTGCTGTTCAGATCGTGAAATTGTTGTCCGGCTTTGATGTCGAAGCCGAATTTGGTGGCGATGATGACTTTGTCACGCACCGGAGTTAAGGCTTCACCGACTAGCTCTTCATTAACATAAGGTCCGTAAACTTCTGCGGTATCGAAGAAAGTGATACCTTCATCAACTGCTGAACGAATGAGTTTAACCATCTCGCTTTTGTCGCGAGGGTTGCCGTAACCGCTACTCATTCCCATGCAGCCAAGGCCAAGTGCTGACACTTTCAATCCGCTGTTTCCAAGTTCTCTCGTTTCCATATTGCCTCCAATTGAGACCCAACTGAGAAGGTGACCAACATGCACCGCCTCGAGAAGGTGGTAATAATTGCAATAAAACTCCAAAGGCATCGAATGTTCAATCACATGATATGCTGAAAAGACGCCCAGACTTATAACAAACCTACAAAAAACTTGGACAATCCTCCAAGCGCATATTACAAGGACCGCTTGCGTGCAAGCCAACAAACAAGAGTTTATTGAACGACTAAGCAAAACCGCCATGGCAGAGGGGTGTACTCCTGTCGCCGGAAATCTAAACATCTATCGTCACGACAGACCAACTTCTCCGACACACGGGCTTTTCACAGCTTCGATTTGCGTTGTGGCTCAAGGTGCCAAGGAAATGCAGCTGGGCGGCGAGAAATTTCGCTACGACCCCAGTCAATTCATTTTAGCCTCGCTCGATATGCCAATCATCGGACAGATTGTCGAAGCATCGCCGGCAAAACCGTTTCTCTGCCTGAAACTAGAGTTTGATCCGACGATCATCGCTTCGGTTTGTGTCGAGGCCGGGCTGCCGCCGGCGCGAGACGAATCGAGCGTCAAATCCGTAGCAGTTGGCAAACTCTCTGACCAAACCCTGGATGCGTTTGTTAGACTGACGAGACTTTTCGACGATCAAGCCGCCTATAAAATGGTATCGCCTCTGGTGACCCGCGAAATCATTTATCGATTGCTCACAAGCGAGCAAGGACCGAGAATCAAACAGTTGGCGAGCTTTGGTGGACAAACGCACAGAATCACGAAAGCTGTGCAGAGTCTACAAGCCAACTTTAGAGAGCCGTTGAGCATCGAAAAACTTGCTAATGAATTGGGAATGAGCGTTTCCAGTTTTCATCAGCACTTTAAAACGACGACATCAATGAGCCCACTGCAATTCCAGAAACTTTTGCGCTTGCAAGAGGCAAAGCGCTTGCTGGTTTCCGAGAATTTGGACGCTGGCACGGCGGCAATGAAAGTAGGTTATGAGGATGCTTCCCAATTTAGTCGCGAGTACAAAAGACTATACGGAGCGCCGCCCAGACGTGATTTGGGGCGCTTGAAAAAGGTAGCTCAGGTTAACTAAGGAATAACTGCGATCTATTGTGGTTCAAACACTCAGTCCGTCGATCAAAGTGTTGAGCAGGTTTCGCAGCAAAGGCTCACGGTCTTCAAGTACATGAGCGGCGACGATAGCTGGATGATGAAAGGCGATTGTCGCCTCGAAGATTAGCGCCACCACCTGATTAATGTCTTGAGTCTTGATTGACCCAGAATCGACCGCCTGACCGACGATCGTGCTCAATTGACGATACATGGTCGCCATGTGTTTTTTGACGAAGGGCTTTTCGATTTGCGTCGAGTAATCAAACGCTTTGAATAATTCAGGCTCGTGCTTGATCTTTTGTATTTTCCTGCGATGCAGTTGTATGAACCATTGAACCAGTCGCTCAAGGGCATCACCGGATTTACTTTCTACACAGAGCGCCTCCTGCTCCAAGTCGATTGTCGTCAGCCAGCGCTCACCGACCGCATCAAACAAGGCGGATTTGTCTGCGAAATGGCTGTAGAGTGCGGCATGGCTGACACCCAGAGACTTGGCGATATCGCTCAGCGTGAAGCGACTGAAGCCGACCTGCTGCATCTGGACAAAGGCGCAGTCGATTGCCTTCTCTTTTAATTGCTCAGATGTTAGACCAGTTCGTGGCATAATTCTCCCTTCTATTTATAACTTACAAACCTTGACTTTTGTAAGGAAAAATCATTATGCTTACAATTGACAATATTTGTAAGTTGTAAGTTTGGTCTTAAAAATACGGAGGACGGCATGAAAACATCGACACAGCTGGGCGGGACATTCAAATTTCCGGGAACGGAATTAGCTGTTAATCGCATGGGCTACGGCGCCATGCAGTTAGCTGGTCCCGGAGTGTTCGGACCACCCAGAGATAGAGATGTCGCCAAAGCAATTTTGCGCGAAGCGGTCGAGACTGGCCTCAATCATATTGATACTAGCGACTTCTATGGTCCGCACGTCACCAATCAGATCATTAAAGAAGCTCTCCACCCTTATGCCAAAGATCTGGTGATAGTGAGCAAGGTAGGCGCCAAGCGTGGTGCTGACGCTTCGTGGCAAAAAGCGCTGACCAGAGACGAGATTATTTCAGGAGTGCACGACAATCTCAAAAATCTTGGACTGGAAGCGATCGACATAGTGAATTTGCGCGTCGGCGGTATGAATGCTCCTATCGATGAAGCGATTGAAGAGCCGCTAAGCGTCTTGATTGACCTGAAGACGCAGGGCTTGATCAAACATATTGGCTTGAGCACGGTCTCAGCTGTGAGGAACCACGAAAAATTGCCGAATTCGAACCACGAAAAGTTGCCGCTTGACAGAATTCGTTAGCGAGAATTTTCTTGACCGCTAAGGCGGCGTATCGTGAGAAATAGAAGTCGTCTTTCCGAGAGTAAGGATCGAAA
>CAJCHQ010000159.1 GCA_903970295.1 Bryobacterales bacterium | reverse complement strand
CGACTTTGTCGCCCCGCTCCAGCGCTCCCTCCGCCCAGATGCGGCCAAAGCCGCGTGACGCGCCTGTGATGAACCATACTTTGTCGGACATACATTTTTCTCCTGTTTTTGTTGCGTTAATTCGAAAACCGAACAATTCATAGCCAGCGCGTCTTGAGCCAGACAGCTAGAGTCGAGAATTCTTTTTAGAGTAAGCTACTTTTCCCTTCAGCTTTTGAGCGATGCAGCAAACTGCTTGGATTGCCAAAATGGTTACCTGTAAGCTTTTAGGGCAACCGAATGAATTCATTCATTTGCCAGTTCATCATACTGAATGAATTCATTCACTGTCAATAGATGTTAAATTAACGACGTTTGCAACTGATCGGTATCTGTTGATAATTTCTGGCTAGGAGATCGCATGACGGGCAACAAGATAGATATGGACAGGCGCCAAACGATTTTAAAAGCCGCGCGCACGATTTTTTTGCGCTATGGTTACACCGAAGCTAAGATGTCGGATATCGCCGCGAAGGCTAAAGTCGCCCCAGGTACCCTATATCTCTATTTTCCTTCCAAAGAATCCCTGGCGAACTCGATCGGCGAAGAGGTTTTTGCAAGGTTGCTGCGGGAATTCTCTGACACGGTGGTGAACCTGGAAAAGCCCTCTGATATTGATGATTTGGTTCGATGGGCAACAAATGTAGGCGACGAGGAAAGAGAACTATTGGTGCTTCTCAAACTGGCCGGAGAAGGAGAAGTTCATGGAAGTTACAAGCAAGAGTTCCGCAACCGATTGGCTGATCTGCTCACAGAAACGATGAAAAAGGAACACGTCAGGTCCTATCCGGCAATGCACCTCTCCGACATCGTAATCTCAATTCTTGGTGGCATATTTAAAGCCTGCATTCTATCTGACAAAAAGGATGTCGAGGTGACAAGAGATGCATCTGCCAAACTCTTGAAGCATGCACTCTTCGAAGACTCTGCGCTCTAATAAAAATAACTAGGCTCGGGTAACTTGGAGTCTTACATAATGACCGCAGCAAGAAGGAATTATGCAGTAGCTTCCGGACTTATGGCTGCTTATCGGAGCGTCCCTGCAAATGCCCCTTAAACTCGAAGCCATCTCATTTTCATCGTCTGCGTCTTTGCTGCTTATAACTTATTTCCGCATAGTTATTGCCAAAAACTCATCAAAAAAGGCCAAAAAAAATAGAGGGAACGTCCACGACATGGCGCATTCCCTCTATCCATTCATTTCCAGAAATCTTCGTGGTCGATTTGATCGAGTGTCGAAGAATACTTGATCGCTCTGGCTCCGCTGTGGCTGGCTAGAAACCTTTTCAAGATTCGGTCTTGACGGCTCCGAAACTTGATGACATTACCGTGCCCATCGAAGATAACGAAAAGAAAGACGCCTCGCCTGGCAGTGTGCATTTCACCGGACAGTGCCGACACGCCTCCGTCAGTTTCGGGAAGCGTACCGGTTTTGCCGATCACTGCGCCCTTGAAGACAGATTCGGTAAATCGTTTCTTCAAAGTGCCGTCATCGACTCCGGCTACAGGCATGATGTCCGCCAGTTCCAGACGAGACCTAGCGAGTTCCGCCCGCAGGGTTACGAGCACTTTCATCATCGCTCGCGGTGAAATACGGTTGACGTACAAACCGCTGGTTGAAGCGAACTGGACTTCGTCGGCCGGAACTCCTACTACGCTGATAACGAACTGGGTCAGCGCCGTCGGTCCGCCAATCATGTCACCGAACAGCTCAGCCATTTTGTTATCCGAATAACACAACATCACTTTGATCATGTCTTTTAAAGGTGGTGACGTGTGTTCGGCAATCAAAGAAGCATTCGCTGGAGGCGAGTCAACCTTGAGCAGACCGAGTATTTCCACTTGTGGTTGGGCAGCATGCAGATTGACGCCCTGGTGTTTACGTCCGTACCAGGGATCCAGTACTTTCAATAGCAGCTCTCCAGCCGCATAACCAGTGCTTTCGAGGTTCATCGAGAAGAGCGGCGAGACATAGATGTCGCCGGTAATGCTGACGATACCTCGCTTGTTAAGTATGCTCGCCAGTTCGCGTCCTTGCCTATCACCGAAGAGCATATACTGCCCGTCCACGAAGAGATCTCCGTGGAGCACGCCTGCAGCGTCTACTTCGCCTGTGGTGAAAACGCGAGTGTGAAAAGTATAGTCCGCACCGAGTTTACGCAGGACCGCCAGGGTGGTCGCCAGTTTGGTATTGGAGGCAGGATTGAAGATCGGCTTGTCTTCGTTCATTGCCATCACTGTCGACCCGTCCAATGTCTGGATCAAAATGCCTTCTTCGAAAGCCGCATCGGCAGAGACGGAGGTGTGATGGGCGAGGCGCTTCGCCGCTTGTGGTGACACTTTAGCACTCGCGTTAGCGGGCGCAATGATGCAGCTGACAGTGACAAAGAGAAGAACGAACGCCCAGTTCAGCGCACGCCCACTCAATCCACTGCAGTCATTACAGAGTCTCTTGTACATGACTATTTTCCTTTCGATCGGGCGTTGCGCCAATGAAGAATCGCCAGTGTCATGCTCTTGCGGCAAAACGCTGGCAGGCTATAAATTCGGCGAGAGAGCGACAATGCTGGTTCTAAGCGGGGGCACCGGCGGCGGTGACGTCACGCATCCAGTTAAGCGAGTACGCAGCTAATTGAAACGCTGCTATGTCTTATTCAAATTCTCGAAATCAAACTGCATCCAGCGGCAAAAACGGGCGGGCGCGAGTCAGATTTTCTTCTTTGAGTTGTAAGGCTACTTCCGACTCGTGCAAGGTCAGGCGGATCATCTTGCGCCAGAAGACCTCCCGTCGCGTTGCGCTTTTAACAGCCGACCAGGGAATTTCCAGAGGCACGAAGAGATGATCGAAGGGAAAACAAGGGTGCAAAAACAGTGCCTCCGAACTGATGCCGATGTGCATGCAATGATTGAAACCTATGCCTTGCATCGAAATCGATTGAAAGCGTTCCCATTCGCCCCGGTATTCTGTGTTCGCACGATACTTTCGCGCAAGTCTATACCAGCCGCTGCCATGACCGATCGCATAGAGAATTATGCTCAGGGTGAAGAGCGGATTAAGCAGCAGAAAAATCGTTTGCCACATGACGATCACCAGGGCGCAGCGTCGACGGTCACAGCTCTCTAGTGTATACGAGAAACGCTCGCCTGCACCCATCCGCACAACCTCGCTGCACGTGTGGTTACTACATTTCAGGTATTAAAAGAACTGATAAGCTCTTGAAGTGAATGCCTGTTCGAGAGAAAAGAAATCTGACACTTTAGTCTAGAACTTTCAAAGCTCAGAACCAACCAAATTGCCCCTCCAACAGCTAAACTTTCGACAAGCGGTTTGATATAAATGCCCAAGCTCTGCCATCTTGAGAACATCGACAAAATGGCGCGATTGTGGAAAGTTATATCCTGCTACATCAGGACCAACCGGCGTCGGAGCGAGGAGGCAATGTGACACGGTACCGCTTGAGAACAATGGTGCTAGCCCGGATGCTCACCGAAGCGGTCGTCTTGGTCGGTATGATGGCTTTGCCGATCGTTCTCACCGCCTCAGGCAAATTATCATCGTTCAAGCCGCCAGTACAAGGCATGTTCATCGCCCTGGGCGTGATCGGTCTGGCGATTTTGCCCTGGTTTGGCTACATCACATGGTTGGTGACAACCGATGAAAATGGCATTACCAGTCATGCTCTGTTCAAAAAGCAATTCTGCACATGGAATCAAATCAAAAGCCTGAGCCGCAAAGCCAGCTGGAATTGGCTGCGTTTCGTGGTCGAGTACGAGGGAGGAGAATTGAGTTTTCCGGTGCTTCTCAACAAATGTGATGCACTAGTCAATGAGATCCGGCAACA
This sequence comes from Bryobacterales bacterium, assembly GCA_903970295.1. Next base: position 12,232 of record CAJCHQ010000159.1, on the reverse strand, counting down.
TCTGCCGCAGGGGGCCGGTGGCGGTGCGGCTCAAAATCTCCAGCGCAAATTTATCTATGACCCGATCGCTATGTCGATGCAGACACTGCAATCGTTGGCGGCAATTGCTTTCGTCGGGCTCTTCTGGCTTTTCTTCTCGGCCAAAGCCCATCACTTCAAGCCAGGCTCAAACGACGAAATCTGTCTGTTGATCTTTTGCGCAATTGCCACTTTGATATTTTTATGGCGTTGTTGGGCGGTGGCGTTTATGCCCAAAAGTGTCGAAGTGACTAAGAGCTCATTGATCACCAGCACCTATTTCAATGAGCGCCAAATCCCATGGACAGAGGTTATGTCTGTCGGTGTGCCTTTGCCTCTGTTGCCTGAAGGTTTCACGATAAAAACAAAAAAAGGCACCATACTTATCGGTTCAGGCATGGATTCGGCCGACGAACTGCAACAGATCGTTCAGTTCGAAATCGCTTTAGTGAAGAATCCAAATCATGGGGCGGCCGAGGCGGTGCTGGACGAAGTCGACTTTGAAGCGGTCCGAAAGCAGATGCAAGAATTAACTGAATTCTCCAATCAACTTCTAAAGTCATTGTCCGAAAATGGTGTCGACATAGAAGCGGCGCGCGAGATCGAATATCACTTTTTGTCCGATGGGCGAGAGGCAGCGGATCTTCTTGCCGCCCATCTGGCAGAACAGGGCTGCCGAAGCGAAGTGTTCGCAGTCGAACAAGGGCAAAAAGTTGTTGCCGAGAAATTCATAATTCAAGCAATTACCTTGCAAACTCCTGCGGAAGCGGGCCTCGAAAGCAATACTGCATATCTAATCGGTGTTGCCGACCAACATTCGTGTCGCTACAACGGTTGGGACACAGCGACTAACGAATCCACTGGGTAAGCCCAGGTTATTCAGTTTGTTAGCCGTTCTCTGCGTATTTTGTCATTGTTAGTGACGGCGCTTTCCTGTTTCAAGAATGACCTTATGATTTGGTCGCGCTCTCGGTAGAGCTGATTATCATGAAAGCGACCGATCATTGGCCTATCACGGCCACCTATTGTTGGCCTTTAATCCGGCCGCTTGACACAGTTCCTCGATCGTAGCTGCCATAGCTTAGTAGTCCTCTGCACGAGTTAGTGCCATGGCCGATGATGGCAACATTGTTCGCGTGTTAGAACGCGTTAGGCACTTGAATCCGCGCCCGCAAAACCGACGGGCTCAATTTCAATTGAATAAGTGCCTCTCTGGATAGTTGATTTGTTCGATAGCGTTTTTAATTTTTGCTCTTTGCTCAATAGCGCCTGCTCTTCGAGGAACGACAGCGGCTAGCTCCTCCTGCAGCTGATGACGTCGATCCTTTAAACTTTGAGGAATAAATCGGTCGTCAATCGGTTTCAGCCTGCCATCAGCATTTATACGGGCGATGATTTCCGCGGTTCTCAATTTAGGCAAGTGTCGCTGGATTTCTTCCTCGTTATAAAGGTGCGCAACCATTCGATCAGCCTTGGCGATACGCTCTTGGACGGATACGATTTCTTTTGACTCAACACCGCCAATAGAAACGACGCCCCTAGCCTTAGGTGTTTCACCAGTATTTGATAATTTTCTTCGAATAGAATCCACCGCCTCGCTCTTTGATTTGTGCCCGGCAATTCCGGTTACTTCGGGAGCGCGACCAGGATTTTCAAAATAGCGAGCATAAACAGCTCCCCCTATTCCTACTGTAGCCCTGTGAACTGCTGTCGAAGCACCGTGTACGACTGTATGCTCAGCATTATTCAATGCTGGACCGACAGGGGCTTCTTGCCAGCGATGCGTGAGGCCTGTTACGACTTGTGCACCGACTCTATCACCAAAAGCGATTCCGGCATCGATACCCGACTTAATCAATCTTCCTGATACGCCACCTAATCCACCGGCGATGACGTGTGAAGCCATTCCACCAATCGCCTCAACTTCCTTATCAGCGGCTTTTCGCTCGGCAATTGTATGATGCTCCAGATGAATCTCTGTATCAACAAATTCTGCTCCTTTCTTTACGGCTTGTTCGACATGCTTCGGTATAGCTGCGATTCCCTCTTTTCTGGCGATTTCAACGGACTTGTAGACGCCATATCCAACGGCTGCCACCGCACCAATGCCTAATCCAACTCCAGCTACCACTGCTGTCGGTACCGCCGCCATTTCTACTCCAGTCGCTACGGCGGCACCAACAGCTACGTCCGTAATTATTTTTCCTGGATGATTTTTTACTTCGTTAACTGCGCCTTTTGTAAGCTCAATGGCGATGTGCCCGGCAGGATTGGAATTGACCTTTCTGTAGGCTGCATAAGCGTCGTCATGAAGAGCCTGGGCGGCAGTGCTCTCCACCTGCGCAACATGTCGCACCACCGACTCGAAGTAATTCTCCATTTTGATTTCCTCTTCTGAGTGCGCGTTATTATCGGCTCAAAATGGGTCTTTTTCCGGTCATACAGGAAACTCCCTCGGGCTGGTTCGCGGAAAGAGAAACAGCTAACACAGTCATTACGGAAATGCCATTCATCAACTTATTTAGCGCGGTTAGATCGCCATATTTGCGAGCTTTTTCATCGCCACTGACAGTAGTCTCGCTGGTATCATTTGCGATACCGCTAATTAGCACCTGGGAGCCTTCCTTCTGAATTTTTAAGAGCAGACGATTCGGAGTGTCAACCTTCACCCCGACCGTCTGTCTTAGATTCGGCACTCAGGCAATTTAAGCCCAATCAAACCCTGTTCAATTTTCTCCAGCGAGCGGCAGCCCGTTCGGGGCTAACGGCTTAGATGCAGCTATTTCAGGTAGTTGGCTTTTAGCGATCAGATTGACAAAGAAAATTCATAAAGATTCTACAAATTTGGAATGAACGTCGAAAAGTTTCATTTGCATTTTATAAATACGATTGCCGGTATTGGCGTGATTAGAGTGTTAAGGCACGAGCGAAAGTATCTGTAGGCTTTCGTTCATGTTCTTGGACGTCTCAAATAGATTTCTAAAAGCACTTGAACTCATGGTCGCTCACCGAGCCAATCAAGGTTCACTTTTCGCCTGAATTGGTAAAAAACGGACTAATTGCGGGGGAAGTGGACAGATGTCATTATTGCTACCACTATCTACGTTGGTGGCAAAATCTAAATCGGTTAAGTGTTTGTCAAAAGTGCCCAGAGACATCTTGAGTTGACCATTTCCTTCATTGGTCATGCCGTCAACAGTCTGCCCAGCTTTTCTCAATTCACCGCCTTGACCATCACTATCATCAGTTCCCCAGGGATTTTGCAGGACAATTATCTGACTTTTGGGATCATAGCCAAGTACAGAAAATTCGTGGTCGCCAACAATTGGCCAGTTAACTCCTGGCTTTGGATAATAGATACCTCTGTCGCCCGCTACGCCATCACCATTTGGCACCGGATCAGATGTAGCTATAATTGGTTCACCGTCATGCAAAGCCTTTTGAATATCATTCTGCAAAACACTAATAGGTGTGCCGACCGTCCCAGACTCACCGGCCAAGCTTGCATGTCCGGTGCCCCCGTGTCCGGTCAAAAGGGACAATGCTTGAGTAGGATCTACAACGGGTGCTCGAGAAAAATCAATTGCGGCGATGCCACCATCGACCTTAGCGTTATCCATCTTCAGGAAAGCCGTTTCGAGAATGTTGGCCCAGCCAGCATTGTTCATTGTAAGATACTTTTCTAAATCGCCGTCGGTCACCGTCACCGGGTGCTCTTTGTCACCTGGAAATGTGACCCGGTAAGAGCCGTCATGATTCATCTTAATCATATCTTGAATCTTTTGTTGACCACCGTAACTGGCAGCAACCGATATTTACGGCGCCTCAAAAAAGCAATCTCCATAATCAATTTGCTGGACACCAAGAGGGCCGTTGAAATATTTACTGCGAGCTAACGGATCAGACGCAGCTGTGTATTGTCCGGCAATTGTCGTAGTTGAATCCCCAGTCGGTGTGGCTTCGATTGGCTGCGCACCGGCGAGACTAGGATCAGCTCCAGTAGCACCCGTGGTCGATTGACCAGCGCTGTCGACGACTCTTTGTGCACCACCACCATCGACAATAGTCAAATTTGGTAAGCGGTTCGTCGCAGCTGAGCCTACAGCATCAGTTCTAGTGGGCAAACCTTGAGCACTTAAAAAAATGGAGCCCATTGCTTCAGCACTCAGTCTTTGCGCATCACCAATATCGGGCGTGACACTTTTGCCAGAATGTTCCAATCTGTCGGTCACGATCCATCCCTCAACTCAGTCAATCAATTCCGTATGAGTTCTGCTCAAACCTCGCTAGGTCCGCGTCTGCACATTTTTATAGAGACTCAAAGTTCGGTCAAATTTACTTCTTAGTAAGTCTTGATTCCAGCATTCTGGAGTTTTAAGAGGCTTAATAAATGAGAGCAAGCAATGTCCCGTTACCAAATTTAGACTATCATTCCCTTTGTTGATGTCAAGAAGACGAATGCAAGATAGAAGGCAATTTTAGAGGATTCTTGTTGGTTAGAGGTAGTGGCGTAGAGAAAGCGATTTTGCTTTGGACGATGTTTAAATCGGCGACGTGGGCGATTTTTATTGCGCCGGTATCTGGAAATCTAGCCACCAGTTCAAGGGTGCCACCAAGTGCTTTAACGTACTGACGAACGGTGCTCAGATACATATCGGTGCGCCGCTCGAACTTAAAGAGATCGCCCTGATTCATGCCCAGTTTTTGAGCCAGTTCTGTTTGCGAGCATTCTCTTGCTTTGCGAATTTCACGTAGTGATTTTTCTTCGTCAATTAGTTGCCGAGCCATTTCTTGAACTTTCGCGCGCGGCTCAGGCTTTAGCTTATTCATGTAATCATCGTCACTGATCATTTTTTTGCCCCTGCGCGGCCCGGTCTTCAGCAGCTTTTTGGTCTTCCAGGTGTTATTTCGGAGCCTTTGAGCGTATCGACGTAAGGGCGGTTGAGTAGCGGTCCACGCTCTTTGAGTAACTCCAGTTGCGCCAAGGTGCTTAGTTGAAAGCATTCTTCCTGCTCATCTAGCGCTGGCGATTGGCGACCAGCAGTACTGCTCCATTCACGGCCCGTGGTGAGAGGTCACGGGTACTAGCTTTTTTATCGCGTCCGGGGTCAGTCCGTTGCGCCCGCCTGCGTGCGCCGTAGCCGAGACTTATGCAACTCGTGCTTTTACTGCCGTCTAGATGCAGACGAAGACTAGAATTTGAAGGGAGTCGGGGAGGGCGCAAGCTCTCGATCGATTGCTGATCGTTCATTGGTAATTCTGGTGTTGCAAAACGAGTGCACGGCTCCGGGTGCTGTTGATTTCACTGGCGCGGGAAGCATCGTTAGTTTTTCGGCGACTTCGGTATAATTTCGCCTATGAAGAAGAATTGGCTCATCGCCCTCGAGCAAGAACAGCTAGCCTGGGCGCATCCGCTTGTTCGGGATTGGTTTCTGGCCAAGTTCGGCTCACCGACCGAACCACAACAGGGCGGTTGGCCACCCATTCTCGCCGGTCAGACCACGCTGATTTCCGCGCCCACGGGCTCGGGCAAGACATTAGCGGCTTTCCTCGCTTGCATCAACAAGCTCGTGTGCCTTGCCACAGCAGGCAAACTCAGCGATAAGACTGACGTAATCTATATCTCGCCACTTAAGGCGCTAAGCAACGATATCCAAAAGAACCTGGACGCACCGTTGAATGAGATTCGCGAATTAGCCCAAGCACGCAACATCGAGATGCAAGAAATTCGCACGGCTGTGCGCACAGGCGATACCGCCACGCGGGAGCGTCAGGCAATGCTGCGCAAAAATCCCCATATTCTTGTCACCACACCGGAATCGCTGTTCATTTTATTGACTGCCGACAAAAGTCGCGAGATGCTTGCGAGTGTAGAAACTGTGATTGTCGATGAAATTCATGCTGTGGCTGACGACAAACGTGGCGCGCACCTGTCGCTGACGCTGGAGCGCCTAGATCGGTTAGCAAAAAAAAGACCTAACCGGATCGGTTTGTCGGCCACACAAAACCCGATTGGATTGATCGCCGACTTTCTCACCGGCAGCCATTGCCCAACACCGCCGGCAGTGGTCAATGTGGGGCATCGGCGGGTGATGGACATCGCCATCGAATTACCGAAACAACCTTTAGGCCCGATCGCTCCGCAAGAATTATCGACTGAGAACTTCGATCGCTTAGCCGAACTCGTCAAAGAACACCAGTCAACACTGGTTTTTGTCAACACGCGCAAGCAGGCTGAGCGAATCGCCATGCATTTGGCAGCCCGACTGGGCGATGAGAATGTCGCCTGCCACCATGGCAGTCTTTCCCGCAGACTGCGCCTGGCCGCTGAAACCAGATTGAAAGACGGTGACATCAAGGTTTTGGTCGCGACTGCATCACTTGAACTGGGAATCGATATCGGTTTCATCGACCTTGTTTGTCAAATCAACACTGTCAAAACAATTGCCACCGGTTTACAGCGCATCGGCAGGGCCGGACACTGGCGCGGCGCGATTCCCAAAGGGCGCTTGTTTCCATTCACCAGAGATGAGCTGGTTGAAACAGCCGCACTGGTGAGAGCGATAAAACATGGTGACCTCGACAAACTCGAAATTCCAGAATGCCCACTCGATATTCTTGCCCAGCAGATCGTGGCTATGGCGAGCGTTGAAGAACTTATTGAAGATCAGCTTTATGAAGACCTCAAGCGTGCTTTTCCATATCGCAATTTATCGCGAGAAAAATTCGATCAAGTAATTACCATGTTAACCGAAGGAATTTCGGCCAGTCGCGGCAGATACGGCGCCTACCTGCTCAGGGACCGCGTCAATGGCATTGTTAAAGCTCGCCGCGGCGCCCGTCTGGCTGCCATCACTAGCGGTGGCGCTATTCCAGAAACAGCTTTGTACGCGGTGGTGGCAGAGCCTGAAGGATTGTCGATCGGCACGCTCGATTAGCACTTCGCAATCGACAGCCACCGAGGAGACGTCGTGCTTCTCGGCAGTACATCCTGGAGAATTCGCCGCATCGATAACGTCGGCGGCAAAGTCTATGTTGAAGATGCCCACGGTGCACCGCCCAGCGTCCCTTTCTGGTTTGGCGAAGCACCTGGACGCACCAACGAATTGTCGAAACATGTGTCTGAGTTGCGAGCGAAGATAGATGAATTGACAAAAACAGTCGGTCTGGAATTTGGCGCCCACTCCTCTCACTCGGAAGAAGTGCAAAAGGCCATCGACTGGATTACATCTGAGTGTGGACTGAGTCCATCGGGCGCAGAACAGTTGATCGAGTATGTGGTGCAGGGACGAGCGGTACTGGGAGCGGTGCCAACCGTCAAGCAAGTAATTGCCGAAAGATTTTTCGATGAGGGCGGTGGCATGCAGCTGATCCTGCACACACCATTTGGCGCTCGCATCAATCGTGCCTGGGGATTGGCTTTACGCAAGAAGTTCTGTCGTAGTTTCAATTTGGAACTGCAGGCAGCTGCAACCGAAGATGGCTTGAGCATTGCTTTGTCCGAGCACCACAGCTTTCCCCTAGGAGACGTGTTTTTCTACCTGACAGAATCTACAGTTCAGCACACTCTTGAGCAAGCGGCGCTGGCGTCGCCAATTTTTGCCACTCGCTGGAAGTGGGACGCGGCTCGATCCCTGGCTCTGCTGCGCTTTATGAACGGCAAGAGAGTACAGCCCTATCTGCAAAGGCTGCGTTCCGACGACTTATTAGCTGCTGTTTTCCCATCGGCAGCCGCGTGCCAAGACAATAACCCTGGAGACATTCTGATTCCCGAACACCCCTTGATTGAAGAGGTGATGAAGGATGTGCTGACCGAAGCCATGGATTTGCCCGGGCTAGTAGGGATAATTCGCGACATCAAAGAGGGAAAAATCACATGTATCGCTGTTGATACCCCGACGCCATCTCAGTTTGCGGCCGAGATTATAAATGCTAATGTCTATGCCTATCTCGACGATGCCGGCCCGGAAGAACGTCGCACACGAGCTGTCCAAATGCGCCGGATCTTGCCTGATTCGACAGTCGGGGAGCTTGGCCACCTCGACGAAAAAGCGATTGCTAAAGTAATCGAGCAGGCATGGCCTGACGTCAGGGACGCCGATGAGTTGCACGACCTGTTGTTCACGATGGTGGCAATGCCTGAGACAAGCGCGCTGCTGCACGAAAATCCAGGTGAACACTGGCAAGACAGCATGAAGCAGCTAATCAATGTTAAAAGAGCGACGAAAATGATCGTCGACGAATCGACATACTGGGTCTGTGCCGAGCGAGTGGCGGCGGCAAAAACCATTTGGCCTGCTGCCCGCTTCGTAAAGCAGTTGCCCGCGACTGCGGCAGTACCGGAAGAACGTGATGGACTGATTCTGTACACAGTGCGAAGCTTTATGTCTTTGCTTGGTCCTGCCACCGTATGTGATATCGCGTCACTGTTGCAACTGCCAGAAGGTGATGTGGAGCGAGCCGTCAATTTGCTGGAAATCGAAGGCAGAATCTTGCGCGGTCACTTTTTAAAGCACGAAGCAGTTTCGCATGTGGTGACTGCACTGGCATCATTGCCTCTTTCATCATATGACTGGTGCGAACGTAGACTGCTGGCGAAGATTCACAAACTGACCCTAGCCACCTTGCGCAAAGCGATCGAGCCCGTCACTGCAGCTGTATATGCGCGGTGGCTGGCAAGCTGGCAACATCTTGCGCCGGGCACACAGCTTGTTGGTGAGCGCGGCTTGATGCAAATTCTGCGACAACTGCAGGGCTTTGAACTACCAGCCAACGCCTGGGAGTCTCAAGTGCTCGCCAGACGAGTCAAAGGCTACAAGGAGGAGATGCTCGATAGTCTTTGCTTGAAAGGGCTTGTCGGTTGGGGACGATTTAGCGTCCACTCAAAATTACCAGCCGCTCAAGAAGCAGAAGAGGTGGCAGACAAAGCAGCAGCAAAAGCCACAGCAAAAGCCGCAAAAGCATCCAAAGCTGCTGCAAAAGACGCTTCCAAAGTGCCTGTTAAAATAGCAAATAAAGACGCTTCCGCCCCGAGTAAAACTCTGCGACTCGCTGAAGATTTGCAGCCAGACGCTGCCGAATATGCCGGTGTAATTAAACGCGTGATTCCGGCAAGCACGGCACCCATAGCCTTCTTTGTTCGTGACGATGCCGACTGGATGGCGACTCTGCCGCGCTCGAACACCGAACATGAGTACGCTGGTTTGAGCAGCACCGCCCAAGCCGTCGCAGCGTTTTTGAAAGAGCGCGGAGCGAGCTTTTTTGCAGATATAGTTTCTGTTCTCGGGCAGCCTCGAGTCAAAATCGAACGAGCTTTGTGGGAATTGGTCACGGCTGGCCTGGTAACGGCTGATGGCTTCGATAATCTACGCACTCTGATCAGTCCCAATAGAAGGGAGATTCAGCGCCCAGGGCGCAGCGGTCGATTCAAAGACTATGCGTACGGAAGATGGTCTCTACTGCACGCACATCAACGCGCAGACAAGCAAAAGGGACTGGAGTCGATGTGCCAAGTATTGCTCGCCCGCTATGGGGTAGTATTTCGAGACGTCGTTCAGCGCGAAGCCAACCTGCCGCCATGGCGCGAACTACTAGGCGCGTTCAGGCACATGGAAGATCGTGGCGAAGTGCGCGGCGGCAGATTTGTCTTGGGCTTTATCGGTGAGCAATTCGCTCTGCCACAAGCCGCCGATTCATTACGCGCGGCGAAAAGACAGCCTGAGGCGATAAACGCAATTGAGGCAAGTTCAGCCGACCCTCTCAACTTGATTGGTACTGTGCTGCCGGGAGAAAAGGTATCGGCAATTTCGACAAAGATGATTGTCTTGCCGCTTTCCTGAACGAAGTTGATTCGCACCGCCAGTGGTGTACCCTAGAAAACATTCACCATCAGGCTTGCTGTATAACCGCGTCAGCTCCCCGCCTGGATTCGAACCATTGCTTGATCATCTTGCGATGAAGTTCGAAGGCAATGTTTGGCGGCAAAGCATCCTGGGTGAATGAACCAACTTCGCTTGCATCATCGCCAGGCACCATCTCGCCGGATGCCGAGCCTGCTTCATAGAAGAGAATGACGACATTGATGTTTCGTCCTGGAGAGGCGGCCCAAATCAATTTTTCATCGTGGATATCTAGTCCGGTCTCTTCTAGAACTTCACGGGCAGCCGATTCACCAGGATGTTCGTAAGCTTCGATGAAACCACCGGGAAGGCACCAGTCTCCGATGAACGGCTCGAATTTTCGCTTAACTAAAACCAAACCGCCGTCAAATGGTACCAGGGTTGCTGTGACTGGCTTCGGATTGTCCCAATTAACGAAATCGCAGCTAATACAGCAGAGACGATCTCGCCCACCGATTTCGATGTTCTTCAGCTCGTTAGTGCAAAGAGGACAACAGATCAAAATCCGATACTCGATTCGTGGTGACATCACAGATTGTAACAAGTCAAGAGGGTGACTGTCGCTCACCCGACTTAAGCGAGGTCGGTGACGACTTTTCCAGGCCAGCAATAAATTTCGCGACCATCAATATCAGAAGCTTAGCATCTGCATGAGGTCGAAATATATACTCACGACAGCCCTTCGAGATAAATTCGCGATCTTAATGAAATCCTTTGTGTTGAAAAAGATATACGGCTGATAAGATGACCTCAGTCACGGTGACGTCGCTGCACAGCGGCTTTCGTTATCAGACGCGAAGATAATTACTAGTGAATTTTTGGGACATCCCCACCTGATCTGAGGCTAGAAAGAGCTTACTCATGAACCTGGAATCCTTTGGCACCCCAAGATCGCGGCAGATCAAATCAAAACGACCGGAGCCGGCCGCAAAATTCACTACAAAACCTGAGACCCGTGAAGAGTTGCAGGAAGACAAATTAAATCGATGTGGCAAGGGCGCCTGCGAAGTAGCATGGAAGCCAGTCCCGCTCAAGGCAGCCCCCCAGAACTCTGGCACGACATAAATATCGGGCAGATCAAGATTCATTGCTGCGAGGTTTGCACCGCGAATCTGCAGAAGACACCGCAACGACTTTCGGCGCCGAATGCTTCTCTTCGAGACAAGCAGCGACCATGATTAATAACCTGTCTCGCTGACTGAAAATCAAAAAAGACAAGCACATCACTACGAGCGGTGCCAAGCCAGAGAGCTGATCGATCGGCTTTTTCGGGACACCATTCGTAATACCGTCGGCTTCTTTCTCGAGTCTGGAAGCTTCTGCCACATGTCCTTGCTCAAGCTTGAGCATTGAGTACTCTTTCAAAGTCTCGGCCACTTTCAGACTCTTATTACCAAATAACTTACGGCGAATCGTCAGCGCCGCTTTGAACGCTTGCTCGGCTGGCTCGTATTTCTGCTCATCACGTAATAAAATCGCCAACCTGGTCAGAGGATGGCCCCAACCAAGCCGATAATGAATCTCTTGTGACAGCAAAATCGACTTACGATAATGTTTCTCAGCCTCATCGGATTTGCCCCAGCGCTTGTAAAGGTCCCCCAAATCACAATCGATTGCGGCCATGAGTTCATGCTTCTCACCGACAATCGACCGGCGAATATCAGCAAGAGTAAAGTCCAGCTGCTCAGCTTTAGCCAACTTATCCGATTGAACACAAGCACCAGCAAGCATCTCAAGCGAAAATGCCGGATGAAGCCCTAGTACTGCCGGCGGTGCCACAACCCGATAAAGCATTATCGCCGCCTGTCTATTGCCTGAATTGGCGCACAAGAAAGCGGAAAGGTCGACCAGTAGAAATAAACACACGGCTGAGGACAAGACTATGCCGGCATATCCGAACACGTTGCGGGCGGTCCTGAATAACTTGCTGTGGTTCTCCAAGCTCAGCATCGCTGCTGATGCGAGCTTTGCGGATTGTGTTCTGCTCCGCAAAAGTCTATAGCCTATCATAGCTGCGAAGAACACGACTTCGAATGCTACGGCTGCAATCAGCGGGCCGCTCGGTTGAGCTGTGGCGAAAACAACAAGATAGGTGAGAAATATGGCATTGGCTACCAATGCCATGATACTGGCTACTTTAGCTAGAAACTGTTGCTTCATCGAATCCTGATTATCTGAGATTCTCGATTATGGGCTGAGCTGGCGCCTCTGACAATCGTAAGACCCCAATTGGAAGTCTCCAAATATCGGAGAAAAACCTTAGTTGCGAACCAGCATGGCGATCGAGTTTTGCTCTGCAGTATGACCGTCAGTCA
>CAJCHQ010000158.1 GCA_903970295.1 Bryobacterales bacterium | reverse complement strand
TCGCTCGAGAAGACGAACCTCCTTCTGGTGAATCCTCTTTCTCTCGTGGAGGCCGCCACGAAGAAGCGGCCGCCGATGATCTGCCTGAATTAGAAGGAGATGAACCGAAGCGCGGAGGTAGACGCGCGGGCCCAACTTCCGACAAATTACGCGCCAGATCTGCCGATGGACCCCGCTCGTCTGCTCGCCACCCCGGTCAAATGCCGGAGCATCCGTGGGCGCAAACGTTTAGAACGCTCTTGGATCGTTTGGCCACAGTGCGGATCGTTCTCAATCGACTGGCCGATGTGCTTCGCCAGAAAAAGAAACCGCTAGGCATAGCTCTGGCGGTTTGTCTCGGGCTGGGATTGATATTCGGTGTCTATGCCTATTTCTTTTGGCCTTATCCGAAGCCGCCGGCAAAAACCGCGATCGGAGTGAAATTTAGATCTGCCGACAATCAGAAGATTATCGAATTGATCGACGACAAAGTTTGTGATCTTTCGGCTGGAGAAGACTCAGCTCGCCTTCCATACCGTGTCTATTTCTTCGATTTTCGCAATATGCTCAGCATGATGCTCGGTCCGATGGTGGAAAAGCAAATTTGGATAATGCGCACGCAAGAAGGCTTGCTTGATCCAGATTCCACTACTCTCTATGCCAACGATTCACCGGAGATGAGTCTCGTCCAATCAGTCAAATCGATCGGACAAGAAGTTGCTTCATACTACACACAGCATAAAAGCTATCCGAAGAAAGTCGATTTCACTTATCGCAATCCATTCACTAAAAAGATCGACAAGCCGCATATGCAGCAGTTGACGCTTCACGGACCTCATGAAATAAAGGTTCTTTATGCCAAATTGCTGGCTGGTTTGCCCTGGCCGGATGAACCGACTCTTTATCCGGGCTCGATAAATTGCTGTGCGGTGACAATTAAAACAAGCGCTAATGATGTCGACATTTTCGTGATCCAGGTTGCTGATGCACATGGCTTTCCGATCTCCGGCAGCACCGATACCTCAGGCTATTTCTACGCTCTTGAGGGCGGAAAGGAGGCTGATTTGCCGCTGCAACCGTCTCTGCCCCAACATGGCGTGCAAAGAGCCCGCCGTCAGGTGGTTTGGTTGGTGGAGGAACCACTTAACCGAGCCGCGATTGATATCCTCAAGCACGGAGCCTCCTATCTTTGCTGCTCTCTCGCTATGTTTCTCTTTGCTTTCTACAAAATCTTCAGACCTACCGGCATCATCAAATACGCCTCGATCGCGGCGATGATTTTCGCCACTATCGGATTTTTGCTCTACGGGTTTATGGATTACTTGCCGCTTTAGAGCTGCTAAACAACGGCCCACGCAGCGTCCGGTTTGTGGCCAAAATCTTGCCCATAGCTTCAGCCTCAGTCCTCAGCTTGCTAAGGCAAGTTCCAGCCGAGATCCGCTACGGCTTTCTCGAAGTCGACTTTGCTGCGCTGGCAATATTTGATCAAAATCGAGGCGTGATCGGAGGAGAGATGACCCTCTCGAATCAAGCTCCTGCATCGATTGGCAGCATCGAAGACATTGAATTCGATCTTGCCGTTGGCCACGAGAATGGCGGCTGCGTCTCCGCCGAGACGACCCTTGATGTCGTCAGCGCTGCTCAAATCGTCGGCGCTAATCACTCCAGCCTCGATTAGTAAGTCTGAAGCAGAATATCCAATTTGGCGCTCAGGCATCCTAGTCACCTGGCGAATCTGAGCGATGGCGCGCGCCACGCCCTGGGTTGTTTGGTGTCGATTGCGGTTGGCGAATCTTTCCAAATCCTCCCAGAGAGCATCTACCGATTGATACCGTCGCTCGAGATCTTTCTGCAGAGCCTTAAAAACGATTTTCTCCAGTTCGTCCGGAATTTGCAATTTAGGATTGACTTGCATGAAATGGCGCGGGGCTTCATTGACATGCATATACAAGGTCTGAATGATGTCGCGACCGGAAAACGGAACAACGCCGGTAATCGCCTCGTACATAACACAGCCGAGCGAATAGACATCCGTTCTCAGATCCAGGTCCTCTCCCCGACATTGTTCGGGGCTCATATAGTAAGGGCTGCCCATCACCTGTCCGCTCTGGGTTAGCTCCTGGTCTCGGTCTTGCACCGTCCAGATTTTAGCCATGCCAAAATCCACCACTTTCGCAGTTTCCCCACCTTCGGTCTGGGCGAGAACAATGTTGCTGGGCTTCAAGTCGCGGTGCATGACGTTACGACTATGAGCGTGGCTAATCGCTTTACAGGTTTGCCCAAATATGTGGAAAAATGTTTGCGGGTCTAGTGGTCCTTTGTTGGCGAGAAGGTCGCTTAGACTCGAGCCCTGAACGTATTCCATGGCGATAAATGGACGCCCGGACGCCGAGAAACCAAAATCGTAGATGACAATCAGGTTGGGGTGGCTGAGTGCGCTCGCTGCTCGAGCCTCTTGCTCGAAACGTTTCTTGCTGATTTCGTCTTCGAGCAGGTTGCGATGCAGTAATTTGAGAGCGACAAAGCGGTCAATGAACTGCTGTTTGGCTTTATAAACGGTTCCCGTGCCGCCAATGCCTATCCGTTCGACGATTTCATAGCGATTGGCAAAGAGGCTACCGGTCATTGTTTCTGACTGGATATCCTTTTCCGCCCTCGGTTGTACAGCCGCACTCACCTCTTTGACTTCGGGCTTCTCCTTACCTGGTCTGAGCTCTTCCGGAATCACTGCGGGAGAGTTTGACGTGGTCTGGAATTCGCTAACAATCAGCGTGTAAATCATTTGCGAGTCAGTGGTCGAATAACGCCAGACGACTGGCGCATCGAATGCCTCACCGGACCGCAAAACCCAGGCTGCGCTATCGTTGCTGCGAATGATGTAAAGAACCCTGACTTCGTTTTCCACGCTCCAGGCGAAAGCCTGGGGCTCGCATTTTTCGTCGATCACTTTCGTCATCGCAAAGTTGAGATCTTCCAAAGTCGGCACGGCCGACAACTTCATGATGTTGGTTGATTTTCTCTGTTTGAAGGAGTCATGCAGCGGCATAGATGTGCTGGCTCTCCTCGGTTCTCCGGACTCCCTCTCGATTCTTACCCTGATGAGAGTGACCCTAGTCGAATAATTCTAAGGAATCAGTCGCTGGGCTTTTGAATTAACTTCTTGACCGGTCGTACCAGTGACATCGCAGGCGGTATCAAAATGGCAGCAAAGCAGGTTCAAAGCAGGTTCAAAGCAGGTTCAGTGCAGGAACAATTCAAGTTCAAAGCAAGTTCAAAGCAAGTTCAAAGCAAGATTGATTGCCTTCTCTTTACTAATCCAGTACACTGCAATGCGGTGGTGGTTTTGAGCCTCCGGTCGACTTTCGGGATGGGCTGACTATGAAAAGCAAGATCGTGCGAGTGTCTGAGCCGCTTGCTTCGATGCTGTTCGGCTTAGCGCCTCTTGTACTCGCACTCTCTCTTCTTTGCTCGTCCTCGCTGCCGGCTGTGGCTGGAACTTTCAGGGCTAAAGTCGTTTCTGTCACAGATGGCGATACGCTTACTGTCATGCATGACGGTGCCAAGGAAAGGCTGATTCTGTTTGGGGTTGATTGCCCAGAGTTGGCTCAGGACTTTGGACCGCAGGCGAAAAAATTCACCGATGACTGTTGTTACAATCAGATTGTCTCTATCGAAGATCGCGGTCGTGATCCTCGCGGACGCACGATTGCTATCGTCAGTTTGCCCAATGGAAGCATTCTCAATCAGCAGCTGGTTCGTCAGGGCTTGGCTTGGTGGAGCGACAAATTTGCCCCTGATGATGCGCAATTGAAGCAATTGCACCTGGCTGCCCAAAGCAGCCATACTGGCTTGTGGGCTGCACCGAATCCGATACCACCGTGGATCTTTCGTAATGGAGAAAAGGGCGTAAACGCAACAATCATGCCGAAGTAATTGCCCTATGGATTATTGAAAAATATATATTAAACTTGCGGTTGTTGCGAATCATTGCGAAACATGCCTGACTGAAAGTGGCTCCAGTTGGCATTTTGACAATAATTATGTAACATTTGCGCTAGCTTAACCGCACCATTACCTACCTCGCTTATCATTACATGGCATCGCGAGACCGGGATGCGGAGACCGAAGGACCAGGTTCTATGTCCACAACGAGCAATGGCAAGATCAAAGGACGATTGCAAGTCCAGAGAGTGAGTGCTGATGTTTGGCGCTGTTCACCAGTAGTTTCCGACTCGACCCTGGCGTTAGCTTCAGTGGAAGTGACTGAAGAAGATCTGATCAAATTTTTTGAAATCTGCCATTTGTCCTGTGAGCTCTTGGGCGAACAGAGCTACATAATCGAGTTCGACAATTTGGCGGTAGAGCTCTTGACCCGCTTCGTGATCGAAAACAATCATCATTTCGAAGACCTCAGTGATCTGGATAAATCTGCTTGAGCCGAGGACGGAGCACTTTTTTCGTGACTCTGCCGTGGGAAGGATGAACTGGCAACTTTTTTGGAGCCAGATCAGTCTGCAAGGCAGTTTGAAATTAATAAATGATGCCCTGGTGGCATCATGGTTGTCATTTCGTCTGAATGGTGCCTATCTCGGGGGAAATTCTTCGTGAACTTTCAAAACATCGCCGTGCAGTTTGCTTTCCTATATGCGCCCTTTCTGCATTGCGTCACGGAGCAGGTGACGCCGACCTTGTACCGTGGTCCAGACCCTAAAGTGAAAGATATCTACGCTCTGCATGAGAAAGGGATTAAGACAATTATTTCTTTGCGAACAAACTCAGAGGAGAAGAAACGCAAATTGTGCGAAAAGCTGGGAATGAAGTGGATTCAGATCAAGACAGGCGTCTTTCTGACGCCGACTGACGAGCAATTCGACCAATTTCGTTCAATCGTCAATGATCCGAAGAGTCAGCCCGTTCTTGCTTGCTGTGAGATAGATATGGACCGCACAGGCGTCTACCTGGCGACTTATCGCATGGTCGATCAGCATTGGACGGCAAAGCAGATGGCAGAGGAGTTTGCCGCTCACCATCAAAAGAAGTGGTGGCCGCCTTTCCGTAAATACGAAAGAAAAGTCATTGCCTACGCCGAAAAGCGTGGATACGTTGCCGACTCTGATAACACGATCTCTTCATCGGATAAGTAGACAGGTTTGTCTGTGTCCAGGATGTTCACGCGTTAACCGCGTCTGATCATTTGTTCTTCAACCGAGGCGGGCTTCAAGGCAGAAATCAGGACGTCGGCACTCAATTCCGGCCGACATTTGCTGCCGCAGGTGAAACAATCCCAAAACACGACTTGAGATTCAGGGTAGGTGTGGAGGCTGGCGTGGCTTTCGGCAAGGACGACGAGGGCTGTCACACCTTGTGGCTCAAATGCGTGAGTGAAGGTTTGCAGCACAGTGGCGCCGGTTGCCGAGGCGGCACTGCGGGCCAATAATTCCAGTTCGCCTTTATCGTTGAGCAGGTCAGCGGTGCAACCGCGCAACGTCAGAAGTAGATGAGTGCCCATCGCATCATGCACGGCGCTTGTTTCTTCCCTTTTGATGCTGGATGTATTTTGCATGAATTGCGGCGGTCTTAGGCGGCCAGTTCTGGTACTAAATATAGTGGCAGCATCGGGATTTCAATGAGGCGAAGTGATTTCCGGTGGATTTACCTGAAACCGTCTCGTCATTCCCATATATTACCAATATTCAGGTATAACTTGGATAGGATAATAAAATGCAAGCAGTAGTAATTGAACGATACGGCACTGCCGAAGTCATGCAGCTGGCGGAGACGGCGAAGCCAACTCCGGGAGCGCGTGAGCTTTTGGTCGAGGTGTATTGCTCGTCGATCAATCCGGTTGACTGGAAGATTCGTAAAGGGGATTTGAAATTGTTGATCCCCGGGAAATTCCCTCGGATTTTAGGCATCGATCTGGCCGGAGTTGTTTCACAGATCGGCAAAGCGGTGACAAAGTTCAAGGTCGGAGACGAAGTTTTTGGCATGGCCGATCCTTTGGCAAATAGATATGGCAGCTATGCTCAATTTGCCCTGTGCGCTGAGCAGAAGCTTGCATTGAAGCCAGCGCATTTAAGTTTTGTTGACGCTGCGGCTATTCCTGTCGCCGGTCTTACTGCCTACAAAGCATTCTACGAACATGCTGATTTGCGTGCCGGGCAGCGCGTCTTGATTAACGGAGCTTCCGGAGGAGTGGGCAGTTTCGCAGTTCAATTGGCAAAAGCGAGTGAGGCATACGTCGTAGCGACTTGCAGCGAAAGCAATAACGACTTTGTTCGCTCTTTCGGTGCTGACCAATTGCTCGATTACCATCATCTCGATTTCGCCCATATCTCAGGCATTTTCGATTGTATATTTGATGCTAGCGCTAAGCTGCAGTTTTCCAAAATCAAGCATTTACTCGCAAAAAACGGATCCTACGTCACGACTGTTCCTAGTGCCGACACTATTTTGGGGTTGTTTTCGACAGTTCTTTTTCCTGGCAAAAAGGTTTACCTGGTTAATGCCGGCGGCGGCCCGAACATCAGTGGAGAATTGTCCGACCTTGCTGCCCGGACTGCTTCCGGCAAGCTTCGCTCAGTCGTCACTAAAACCGTTTCATTACAACAGTTGGCGGCAGCGCACAGTCAGGCTGAGGGCGGTCACAATCTTGGTAAGACTGTGATTTTAGTCGGATAGAATTTTGACTGCCAGTGGCTGCGACCGCTCTGTCCCGCCAGGTCCATTGAATGGATGATCGTCGCCCGTCACGATTGTGTGTGCGGCTGGTGCCAGAAGTATGGTGCCTGTTGCCCAGACCAGGCTACCGCCTAAAAGCAACGAGTAATAAAGCATGGTTTGGTCGCTCGGTGCAGTAATCGATTCGGCGCAGAGCGCCTGCCAAGTCAGCACGGTAGTGCAACCCAAATAGGTTAGTCCAGCATTCCAGATCAATAGTTTTTGTCTAACCACATTCAGGTGGGGAAAGAAAACGCAAACAGCATAACCGAGGATCGGCAAAACCTGGAAGGCGTGTATTCCAACAAAATGGGCCACTCGCAGATCTCCAGCTATGGTGCTCCAGCCAAGCAGCGGCAGCCCGGGACCACCCTCTGGAAAGCCGATTGTATGCCCCTCGAACAGGTTGGCTTTTGTCAAAGCATCTTGCATGGGATCTGGCAAAACCATCATGATGCCGGGAATCAATCCGATCGCGGTAAGAAAGACTCCCCACCGCAGGGCTAAACCGATCACCGGCGGCAAATTCTTTTCGCGCAAAAGCATGATGAAGAGCCCCAGGACGCCAACGGCCATGGGCGTGATCGCCGCTACTGTGGTCACGAATATGGCGTGGTCGAAAGCTGTTGATGTATTGAAGTGGCTGGTTGTGCCACGCATGACCTGCAGAATAATCGCCGGTAATTCAACACACGTGCCAAATAAGGCGGCGATCGATATCGCTTTGAAAAACTTTTTGTGCCCTGTGACGAATGGTGAAAACCAGATCAAGGTCAGGCCGTAAATTGCCAACGACATACTAAATTTGCAGGGTTTGATCCAGCCATGTTCGCCGTTGATAACTTTGTCGTCGAGAGCCAGACCGATCAGGGAGACCGTCAAGCAAAAGAAACTGAACGCGGCAAGAATCAAGAGAGCGCGGTTGCCTTTCCATGATGCTTGTAGCCAGCGGCGCAGCAAATTCACGTTGCGTTATCCTCACGATTAGGAGCAAATTTCGAATGAGGTCATAAGCGAAGTCACTGAACCAAGGTAGTTGAAAATCGTGCATAAAGTGTGAGGCGTTTCAGTCGAACGCGCGTTTGATCGGACGGCATAATAGTTATACCCACTGCATTTTCCACTCTTCGCAATTTCTGCACAAAATGACAGTAGAATCGCTATGGGTTAACATTGTTATGCTGCGCTCTTTTGGCGTTCCTTCAAACCTGATTGGGTTTTTGTACATACAAGGAATATATCTCATGACCACCATTAGCAGATTGCCAAAATCGCTCCCAGCGAAACGATTATTGTCAGTCTGTCGCATCGTTCTTATACTGGTCACTTTTGTCGGTCTGGACTTGGATTTGTATTTCGCCACGCCTGCGTCTGCCCAGTCTGAAGCCTCGTCGGAGGCTGGCCTGGAAGCACCTATCATCCCTAGAAGAAGGCGTGGGCGTCGCCGGTACTGGCAGCAGCAACAGAACATGCAAAACCAGAATCAACAACAACTGAGTTATTACAATCATTTGCAACAGCAATCAACGAACCAGCAAAAGCAGC
>CAJCHQ010000157.1 GCA_903970295.1 Bryobacterales bacterium | reverse complement strand
ATTTGCTTGTAAATCGTTTCGATTATGGATTGACCAACGATCGGAGGCGCCCCGGTTAAAACTTCATACATCAAGCAACCCAGCGAATAGATATCAGTGCGTCGGTCAGACGCTTTACCTAAAGCCTGTTCAGGACTCATGTAGGGTGGGCTGCCAAAAACTTCACCGGTTTGAGTCAGTCCTCTTTCCAGGCGCACTTCACCATCCAAAATCTTAGCGATACCAAAGTCGAGAATCTTAGCATTCAGGCTTTTTCCGGTATCGACCAGGACAACATTGCTCGGCTTCAAATCACGATGCAGAATTCCTTGAGAGTGGGCATGATGAACGCCGGCACATATCTGAATGAAAATAGGCAAAGCCTCGGCTATTGTCAGATGACCTTTTCTGCGCAACATTTCAGCGAGAGTTTCGCCGGGCGCGTATTCCATCACCATATAAACGCGCCCGCTCGTCGTCACTCCGCAATCGTGCACCGAAACGACATTCTCATGATGCAATTTGCTGGCCGCCCGGGCTTCTTGCTGAAAGCGCAAGATGCCCACTCGGTCTAAATGCTGCTCGGGCAACATTTTAATGGCAAACCATTTGCCCAACACAGCATGTCGAGCTTTGTAGACGACGCCCATGCCGCCACAGCCTATCTCTTCGCCGCATTCGAAATTAGGGATAAGATGAGGGCCACCGGTCTCTCTCAGAGTTAGCTGGGTACCATCTTTGGGACAAAAATTGGTCTGCTCGGAAAAAGTCGAGCCACAGGCAGGACATGCCAATTCACCCACCTGTGACCGGGAAGGAGTTTGATACATTTGTCCATCGCTCATACTAACTGACAAAAAGAGTCTCCAGCGGCCTGCGATTGAGTACGAACTTTTACTAATTGAGTTAGGATTGACGCATTCAGCAGAACTCAAGAGTAATTCTTGAGCCAGGGCGAGTTGTTATAGAGTTGTTAAACGACTGGAGATTTAGCCAAATTGTTGAGCAGACGTTGCGCACCAGCCTGAACCAAATCGCCTGAGAAAGGCCGATAAGAAAGCCCATAATTACACCGCCTGTAGTGGCATATTTGTCATCCACCCAGGCATCTAGCCAGAAATATTTTTGATTTCTAGAACGATCAGTAGACTTCAAGATCGATGATTCTGGGCGGCGAGAGTGGTCGCAGCTTGGCCAAGATTGATGATGTTCTCCCAAGATATTGTAGCGTTTGAGTTTGAATCCGGGTATATGAAAAGTGCGGGGCGAGGTTTGGCAACAAAGTGGACGACGTCGGTGAAAAAACACGTTTTGTATCAGCCGTCGGTCAAACCGACGTTTCCGAATCCCCAACTCGGGTGATCAAAGCCCCGGATGCTGCACTCTTGCCTCTTAACCAAATTGTCGAAGGACGTTATCGCGTTATCGCCCTGCTCGGCGAAGGGGGTATGGGAGCAGTATACAAAGTCGAACAAATCTTCCTTAAACGGGAGCAGGCACTGAAAACTTTGCGTACGTCCCGGGTTTCAGACGTTTCCTGGCGACGCTTTCAAAAAGAGGCAAAAGCGGCCGCCCTTCTCGATCATCCGGCCCTGGTCAAAGTGCACGACTTTGGTCTTATCGAGGAAGCACAACCGTTCTTCGTCATGGATTTGGCGGCGGGTCGCACTCTGTCAGCGATCATTAAAGAGCGGGGAGCATTGCCACTAGATATGGTGACGATTATTTTTCGTCAACTTTGCGGGGGTTTGAGCTACGCCCATGACAAAGGCATCGTCCACCGAGATATCAAACCGAGCAATTTGATCATTGCTGATTACGGATCCCCGCAGTCGCTCAAAGTCAAGATCGTCGATTTCGGCATCGCCAAAAAACTAGATGGAGAAGATCACGAAACCATTGCCCTGACACGCACAGGTGAGATCTTCGGCACGCCGTTTTACATGAGTCCAGAACAATGTTTGGGGCGAGCCATTGACCTGCGCTCCGACATTTATTCAGTCGGTTGCGTCCTTTTTGAAGCTTTAACTGGGCTGCCGCCATTTTTCGGCGACACGGCCTTAAGCACGATGATGCAACATCAATCAGATAAGCCGCCGACTTTGAAGGAAGCGACACTGGGCCAAGAATTTCCGGCAGATCTGGAAGCGATGGTAGCGAAACTGCTGGAGAAAGATCCGCGCAATCGCTATCGTTCATTGGATCAATTAGCCACAGATATAGAACGAATCGCCGCCAACAGACCAGCGCTTCTGGGCGCATGCGGGGAACCAGAACCGCCTCCACAAAAAAGAAGAATCGAAAATCCGCGCCTGCTAATTGTGGCAGCGCTGGTTTTGGCAGGCACCCTGGCTACCGGTTATTTTTTGGCGTGCCTGACAGAATCACCGCGGGTGGTGCAGGCGCCTGCCGCATCCAGCCAAGAAATATACTCACAGGTTGCGGCAGAATTAATTAAACCGACAGATCGGTTGCCACCCCGCAGTCAACCTTTTTCTAAGCACGAAACAGGAGCTTCATGGCGCCTGTTCGATTTCGGCAGCGTCCCTCTGGGCGAGATATCGGGTACTGCGTCGGTAGACAAGGACGACCATTATCTGCCCGTGCATGATCCACTCCTCTGTGGAAAAGTCTATTTCGACAATTTTCAGGGCCTGGATATTTTTCCGTATTCGACCTTGACTGCCAACCCCGCTTACTTTCGTTGTTTCAAAAATGATGAATTAGTGGGAGTAGATTTTTCCCGTTCGCAAGCAGTGTTGACAAACGACGGTCTGAAAAATCTAATTCCGATGAGCT
This sequence comes from Bryobacterales bacterium, assembly GCA_903970295.1. The sequence continues at coordinate 2,619 of CAJCHQ010000157.1, read as the reverse complement.
CTCTGACCAGACTGCAAATTATTGCGCCCAACACTTTAAATAACAGTGCTATCGAAACTATTAATAAACTGCCTAACCTGAGCAAACTGGCACTGAGATCGGCTCAGATCGACACCAGTGGAATTCTCAAGCTGAAGCGCTTGAAACTAATGACAGAAATCGAATTCCACGATCTGAAACAAGTCGACCACTTGCTGCTTTTGCTGCAGTCGAGTAAGAATCTGAAAAAGCTGACTCTGGATAATTGCGAGATCGCAGCCAACGTCAAAGTGCTGGCACCGCTTAAACAATTACAGAGCCTCAATTTGAGTCACAACGCGCTTAGTGACCAGGATTTAGCGGTACTGACAGAGTTGCCGAATTTAGAAGAACTAACTCTTTACGAATGTCCAAAGCTGACTAAAGAGTGCCTGACGACCATAAAAAAATTGCCAATCAATTTACTGAAAATCAGCACGCTGGCAGGACAGGACGTCGCCAGCATGAAGGCAGAACTGGCGCCCATCAAGGTGAGAGTTCGCGAGCCTGCCACTGCGACAGACGTCAATGCAATACTCGGCAGTCCGCGATAGACCTTAGCGGATGTGATCGAGCGCTTCCGGATTTTCGATCGACGAGACGTCGCCTGAGGGCTCGCCCAGATATCGACGACGAATCGCGCCGCGCACGATTTTTCCTGAACGCGTCTTGGGCAATGCTGATACCGGCACAATTTTTTCCGGTTTCAGGACAGAGCCCAGGCGCTGTCCGATCATGGCTGTCAGTTCGGTCTCCAGATCTTCGCTGTAATTTTCGCCAGGCATCAGAACTACGAAGCAAACCAGCCCTTCACCCTTTACCTCGTGCGGCACGCCGATCGTGGCCGACTCGGTCACTTTGACGTGCTCGATCAAAATCGACTCTATTTCGCCGGGGCCGACCCGTTTGCCAGAGACTTTGATTGTGTCATCCGAACGCCCGTAAAGAAACCATTGCCCGTCCTCATCGACTTTAGCCCAATCACCGTGATACCAGACATCAGGAAATTTGCTGAAGTAGGTGTCGATATAGCGATCCGGATCTTTGAGAAAGCCTTTGGTCATAGACGGACTAGGCTTTTTGCAAACCAGATGGCCGATGGCATTAGAAACGCTCTGACCGGATTCGTCGAATACATCGACATCCATTCCCAAGCCGGGTCCCCCCAGTGAGCAAGCTTTCAGAGGCATGAGAGGCAGTGGCAAAAGTAATCCGCCAATCACTTCAGTGCCGCCCGAGATGTTGATAATCGGGCAACGTTTGCCTCCCACTTTATCGAAAAACCACATATAGCTTTCTTCGTCCCATGGTTCTCCCGTCGAGCCAAGCAGGCGCAGCGAACTCAGGTCGTGCTTCTTCACCCACTCTTCTCCGCTCGCTTTGAGCACACGAATAGCAGTCGGACTGACACCAAGAGTATTGACTTTGCGCTTTTCCACTATTTCCCAGAGTCTATCGGGCTGCGGATAATTAGGTGCACCTTCGAAAATCACGAGGGTTCCGCCCCAGAAAAGCACTCCCAACATTTCCCAGGGTCCCATCATCCAGCCGATATCGGTGACCCAGAAGAAAACATCGCTGGGTCTGACGTCAAATCCGAATCCCAGTTCTTTGGCCACTTGAGCCAGGGCACCAGCATGTGTATGCACTGTACCCTTAGGATTACCGGTCGTGCCCGAGGTGTAAAGATACATGGAAGGGTGCTCGGCTGGCAAATCAACATTAGTTTCGGCAGGCTTGCAAGCGTCAACTACATCATGGAACCAGTAGTCTCTGGTCCGGTCCCAGTCGACATCGGTGTCACCATGCTTGAGCACAATCACATGCCGCAAATTAGGCAATGCGTTGGCTGCTTCGTCGGCATCATCTTTTATGTGGATGACTTTGCCTTTGCGCAAACCGGAGTCGGCAGTAAATAACACTTTTGCTTCCGAATCGGCGAGACGGCTAAGCAGAGCGGAAGCGCCATAACCGCTGAATACCGGCACAGCCACCGCCCCATGTTTCAAACAGCCGAGCAATACTGCCACCACTTCCGGTACCATTGGCATGTAAATACCAACTGCATCTCCCGGTTTGACACCCAATTTCGTCAGAGTGTTAGCCACTCTACAGGTCATGTCGTTGAGTTCGCCAAAATAAACCAGATGCTCGCGTGTGGTGAGGCGATCATATAGGCCGAACTGGTCGGTCAGAAAGCCGATATTTTTGCGCACGGCAATAGGGTCACGTGCGGGGTCCATGCCATCGATACTGATATTGCCGCGGTCACGGTGCAGCAGACCGATCAATAGTCGCAGCAGCGTCGTTTTCCCGGCGCCGTTTGGTCCCAGCAACGCGGTTGTTTTCCCGTCGCTCGCAGTGAAGCTGACCCCTGCGAGCGCTTTCACGTTACCGAATTGTTTTTCCACCGAATCAACTTGAATCATTGCACTCTCTCAGGGGTGGGGGCCAGCGGCGTTGATTTGAAATCCGCTGCGCGGAATATCCTTCAGGCATTCTGCGGCCAATGCTTTGTCTGGATGGTCGAAGTACTCGCGCAGCAAGTGCGGTGCGCAGCCTAATTGCGATACGCCGTGGCCGGCATTGTCCACCACGAAA
>CAJCHQ010000156.1 GCA_903970295.1 Bryobacterales bacterium | reverse complement strand
CTCAAGAATGAGATCCGCACCATCTAAGCGCGGGTTGATAACCATGTCGGTGATGATATCGAGGGCCGTCGGCAGGACTTCGCCCAGGACATGGCCGTAGACCTTGGTCAATTCTTTGGAGGTGGAAGCGCCCAGGGTGCCGCCCACATCCTCTATCTCCTCGGCAATACTCTCAGCCGTGCGAGTAGCCGTGCCTTTGAAGAGCATGTGCTCGATGCAGTGAGAGACACCGTTGTTGAGTTCGGTCTCATATGCCGAGCCGACTTTGAGCCAGAGGTCAACAGCAGCCGAGTAGACTGTCTCTACGACCTCGGTCACTATCCTTGCCCCGTTTGGGAGAGTTGTGGTCCGAATCATTTATAAGTGCTTGCGTGAAAGCTCAATTTTAGCACCTGGGGCCGATATATACCAAAAAACCACCCGGATAAATCCGCGGTGGTCCTTTAGCTACTGCCTGACTGCCCGTTGCTGGGCTCAGTATCTCGTTGCGCTTCAGCCAGTCCTTCACGCATCGCGGGCCTTTTGCTGTCGTTTCTGGTCGACGTCGACCTGAGGTTTCTGCAATGCCCCTCGGCTCAATGCGGTCACTTCGCTTAACCGCTCACCGTTTATGTTACGAGTCTATCAAGCCTTGGGCGCCCGCGGAAGTACCCCAGATTTCATTTTAGAAATGGCTTTTGCTGCCCGTCTCGGGTCATAGGCGGCCTATCTGCGGTCTGTTGCGAAATACTAAGAGGCTGGCCTACAGCTGTATTGCGGGTTGAAATCACTTAAATATGCGTAGCGATGGCCAAGAGGAACATAATGGATATCAGTACTATATGCGCCTTCGCATACTCATCCTCTATATACAATCCCGGGAAAGTGGGGCAAAGACCCTCCGGCGGAGCTTGTTGCCAAGCGCAAACTGTAAAGCACGGCTCCTGTAAGGTTTGGTAAAGTGCCCGGCCCTGCACTATAATTGGGCGAGTGCGCCGACGTAGCTCAGTTGGTAGAGCAACGGTTTCGTAAACCGTAGGTCCGGGGTTCAAATCCCCGCGTCGGCTTGGTTTTCCGGGATCGCGATTTTTTTTGGCCCCCTTTGGGGCCCCTTCGCGAGAAATCATAAAAAACTACAGGTGGTATCAGAAATTTGATATCACTACATAGCTGTTACTGGATGCAAGTGGCCTCCAGCGCCGCGCTATAAGATATTCAAACGGCTGCAAATGAATATCCTCACTTTCAACGAACTGAGTTTTGCGCAAATAGTAGAAAACTCTGCAGGAAAGAAAGAAACCGAGAGAGCGATCAGACGTTTATTTGCAAGTTTACAAGTAGGCCGTTGATGACTAAGCACGGTTCATGGGAATAATTGATTTGCTGTACGCTAAATTCGATGCCGATTTCCTAAGTGCCGAACGCTGGTGAAACTTGAGAGGTAAGCCCAATGCAGACACTATTCAAGAAGCTGCCCAAGCATTGGAGCTTGACTGGCACTAATCACGAACGCTACGACGTAGGTGTTGACTCAGATAACAAGCACGGCGGCAAACCAATTTTGCTGATCCAGTCAACAGATGCCGGCAGTGAGGATTATGCATATTGCTACCAGCTTACTCATTGCACAGAATGGCTAGGGCAGAGGCTTCGTGTCAGAGCGTCTTTCAAAACCAAGGCAGTCGAAGGCCATGCCGTTATCTGCATATACGTCAAAACACAGTCGGGAAATATCATAGTTTACGATGCAATGATCGACCAGTCCTTGAAGGGCGACAATGATTGGCAGCGTCTCGAAACCGTTTTTGACGTGCCTGAAGAATGCCGATTCCTGTACTTTGGTCCGGCTCTCTGGGGGCGCGGCATGATATGGGTTGCCGATTTTGCCGTCGAAAAGGTTTCTACTGATGTAGCTCGCACCGACATTCACGGCAACGTGGCGCTGCTCGCCCCGGCACCTGTAAATCTCAATTTTTCTGAGGGCTTGCCGCCTTCGGCCATATGCTCTTATTTCGAATCCGCGCGAGGTTGGAAGTACGATTCCTCATCCTCGTCTCTCTATAATTTTGAGCTGGTTCCAAATACACTAGATGGAAAACCAGCTTTGACAATTTGTTCAAAGATGGATCTGGAGCCAGTTATCGACGATGGCAGCTCTAATATTGGTTATGTGTGCCAGATATTTAGCGCTGTTCCTTATCGTGGCAAAAAAATCAAGTTCTCGGCTCGCATCAAAACAGAGAATTGCAATGACCGATGCGGCCTGGTCTTGATGGTCCAGGGACCGTTTCATGCCAACATCGCGATAGCCACAATATCAAACGACTCTGTAAGTGGTACTAGCGACTGGCAGGAAATCAGACGAGTACTGCACGTCCCGCAAACTGCTTACAGTATCTATATTTTTCTGCAGCTAAACGGAGGCGGCAAGGGATATTTTGGCGACGTCAAAGTGGCAGAGGCAGCCGCTGATGAACTAGTGACCGACAAGGGTCCTGGGCTAAACAATCTCGACTTTACCGAAACGGAGTAGGAGTGATTGCAAACGTATTTCGACAATGCAATCAACAGATATAGAAAATAGCTTCCAATGTGCCGCTAGCAAGAGATTGGTCACCAAAGATGTTATATCCCAGGCAGATCGTAACCATTGCAATTTCAGTCCTTTCGGTCGTGGCAGCCATAAGTCAAAAGGCGATTGAGGCAAGGAGTTCGTCGGAAGCGCCAATTTCCAAGGAAGTCACTGACAGGACTGTTGGCGGCGGCGTAATAGCGCAGAAATCTGGGCGGCAAGAGTTTTTTGGGGTCAAAAGAAAAGGGCTGCCGGAACTGGCAGCCCTTTTCTTTTGCTCTAGACCCACGTTTTCAGGCAGTGTGCTGGCTAGCCATCGCGTCCATCACACAAGCATCGCACACGTGCTGTGAACGATGAATGTTCCAGCCGCTCTGCTCGGCCTGATATTCCAGATCCTGAATTTCGATGTTCCATTGTATCCCTCGGTCCAGGCATTGCGTTGGTATGGAGGGCATCATCTCCTTGCAGAGGTCGCACTCGAGGAGAATAAGAAGCCGCAGCATTACTTTTCCTCCTGTTTCTGTTTGTCTTTGGGGCGCTTCTGTTGCGCCCTCTGTTGAGCTCTTTCCAGAGCCTCCTTTTTTCGATACGAGTCGCCTTCAATTTTTACAATCTCGGATTTGTGAATCAGCCGATCAACCAGAGTGACCACGCAGCCTGCGTTGGGAAAGATCTCACCCCACTCCTGGAATGCCTTGTTGGTCGTGATGATTGTCGAAGTCTTTAGGTAGCGAGCATTGAGGACCTCGTAGAGCAAGTCTGCATATCTGTTGTCGTAGCTCAAATAGCCGAGCTCATCAATTGCCAGCAGGTGTGGGCTAGTATATTTCAGAAGGCACCGCTTTCTGGCCGAGGCCCCATCTTGAGCAGACAGATCGGCTAACATTAGACTGGCAGACGTGAACTTCGTTTTTTTGCCGGCCAACAACGCCGCATAAATGAGATTCTTGGACAGCATCGATTTTCCGACGCCGTTGGGACCAACAAAAACAACGTTGAGCGCATCAGCCAAGAATTTCAAGGTGAACAGTTCATCCACGAGCTCCCGGTCGATTACCTTCGGCCAATTCCAGTCAAAGTCGCACATCGGTTTCAGCTCTTGCACCTGAGACGCTTTAAGCCGTTTTTCCAAGCTGCGGCGATTTTGGTCCAGCGCTTCCGCCTCCAGAATCTTCTTGACCAAAGGCTCCTTGCCAAACTCTTCCCAGTTTTCTAGCATGGCCTTAAATCCCAATTTCTTTGCAATCTCTTTCAAGTCCGTCATTGCACTTCCTCCACCGAGAGACAGTCGTAACCAGCCAGCGAGTGAGGCCGAACGACCAGGTTTGTGATTCGTTTGTCGTCAGGAAGTTGGATGGCGATTGGCGAAACAAGCCCTTTTTGTCGCCTTCTTCGCTCTAGCACATGCGTAACGTCAGAACAATGGCAGGCGCCAGAATTTACCACTTCTTGGAGTGCTGTCTCCATCTCGACCGCTCCGTATAAATCCAGAAGGGTCAATAATTTGCTGGTCAAAGACCCAATCGGATGACCTCGCTCGGCAGCCATGTGGAAGAACCTCCTGGCTGTTGGTGCGGCGCTGAGCAATCGATTCATGCCGCTGCCCTTCTTGGCCTTCTTCTTCTCTTCCACCAGCCGGGCAATATGCTCTGCAGTTTCAATTTGTCGCTGCTTTTCAAAACATCTCTTGTGCCTGGCAATCTCTTTTAGCCCATCGACAATCCTGACAAATTCGCTGTCTGCTAGAACCGTCACTTGCCGTCTCACATACTCATGAGGAACTGAGTATTCGTTCAAATCGAATTTCGCATATGGGGTTTTGCCTACGGACACAGCCTTCCTTTCGTAGACTGGATAGGGGTTCTCCGGCAATGGCATTAGGCTGCTTTTCTCTTGCTCGAATGCCTCCGTGACTGTCAGATCTCGATCCTCGGCGCATTTCCTTGCGCCGGCAATCTCATTGCACCAAGCAGCTGCCTGCGCGTTCAAGTCATCCAGCCCATCCCATTTTCGGGCAGCAAAGAAGGAGTGGCGGATGTACTGTATCGCCCTCTCTACGCGCCCTTTTTGATTTCCGCGGGCGATAGCCACCGGCTTTGGAGCATATCTGTAGTGTGCGGCGAAATTGAGAATTACAGGGTTGAATCGAATAGCATCTCCAATCCTCTCAAGCACCGCACTTTTCAAATTGTCATACAATAACTCACGAGGAACCCCATTCCATGCGGTAAAAGCGTCCACGTGTCCTTGCAAGAAATTCTCCGTCACCATGCCTGTGTAGAATTTCAAGAATATCTGGCGCGACCAAGACAGCACGATCACAAAGCCATAGAGCGGCCTTTCTGCATTGCCAATTTTGACCCTGCCAAAGCACGCCCAATCGACCTGGGCTTGCTCTCCTTTGAGTGTCGCTAACCTCAAGTATGCTTCGGCCGCCGGCCTGGGCCGGTGACGCACCACCATGTCCCTGAAGTGATCTACGCCACCGGGATATCCGCGCTCCTTGACCATTGCATACAAACGGGTGGCTGTCAGCCTCGGATATTTTTCCATGATTGACCGTACGAATGGCAAGTAGGCGTCCACCATTGAACGGCGCACTCTGAGCCGCTCGACTTCAACCCCATTTTTTGCAAGCACCCGATCAACCACACCGTGATGGATATGCAATTGGCGCGCGATTGTGCCGCGCTTCCATTTTTCTGCGTGGTGCAATCTCAGGATCTCTGATTCTGTTTCTTTTGAAACTCCCATTTCTTCCTCCAACTAGTCTCCCCAAGCGGCAACGCCCGATGAAGTCTTGACGTGCAAAGGGGCCACAAGGCTGACCACAGGCAGTGCAGAGAATGTCCTCTGCAACGTCTGAAGTCGATTGATTTGTGAGCCCTGAGACCTCTACATCGGCCTCACTGCTCAAGATGCCAGATTCACCACCCAAAAGTGAACCCTGATGCGTCACTTTTGCTTTTTGCCGGAGACGATATGCCGCTTGCCGGCGGCTGTGATTTAGTGCCCCTGAAAACGTGCGCTGATAACGCCGCCCAGCCTCAGCCATCGACCGGCGGCGGTTTAAATCCGCGCAGATCTCGCTACAATATATGTTGCCCCGATCGCACAGTGAGCAAAGCCGCGCCTGCTGGCTACAGCGAGCACAATTAAATAGTCGAAATGAATCCGGTTCTTCGTCCAATCAATGAACAGAAAAGCCTGGACAAGAACCTTGGGATGTATGAAACTATATCTGTCATCGTCCAATGATGATTCCAGGGGCTCAAGTTACAGCTTGGGCCCTTGACCTTTTTGTCGCTTCTAAATTTCTCAAATCGATCGGCGCCGGACAATTCCCCTCGATCGATAAATATTGGATATACGGCTAGGCTTGCCGCCCCGAAAGCACCGACTTTAAATCGCCGTCAACAGACAGGACCACGGCCGCCAACCAATTGGTTTGCGAGAAAGCCTTATCAGGGGTGCGTCCTATCGCATTAGTGGATGTGGTGGATGGGCGCAGATCGGTCTACTTCAGAAGTGGCCCCTTCTTTCCCGACGACCACGTTTATGATGGCAAATTGCGCGGGTTGGTCGATGGCGATGGAAAGCAAATCGTTGCGCCGATGTTCGCTGACATTGTTTACGTA
>CAJCHQ010000155.1 GCA_903970295.1 Bryobacterales bacterium | reverse complement strand
GAAGAAGAAGGTAAACCATACGATTTTGTGCTGGCGAATGATCCTCGCACTTACGCTGATATGATGAAACCCACTGGTTTGGCGGATCTCGCTACATATGCGCAAGGAATTGGTCCGAACAAGAATCTGATCGCACCGCGCGACAAAAGCGGGAGGTTGACCAGCACCACCAATCTGATCGCCGACGCGCACAAAGTTGGATTGCAAGTTCATCCCTGGACATTTCGCAACGAGAATTCATTTCTGCCCCTCGATTATCGCAGCGACAAAGAATCTGCACAAACTTCCGAATCTGCCTATGGCGACCCGTTCGCCGAGTATAAAATGTTTTACGAGCTCGGGGTCGACGGTCTCTTCAGCGAAAATCCCGACACGGCGTTAGAAGCGCGCGCCCGGATGTCCTACTAAACTATTCAGGCTAAGAATGGCCTTCGATCTTCAACTTGGTCAGGGCTTCGACAATCACTTCCTTCAAGGGGATGCCGGTGGCAGTGGCATAAGCCGCGCAGTCGTCGTATTCCGGTTGTGTATTGATCACGTTGCCGTTCAAGTCTCTAGCGATTTTGATCCTGATCACGCCACCATTAGTGAGAGTGACTTCCTGCCATTCGCGTTCAGCCACTGACCTCTCAGCCAGGTAACTGCGAACGCCAAGTGACGAAGTTTGCATCAAGATAATGCGCTCGAGCTTAGCTCTATGCCTCGTTTGACAAAGGACGGTGAGCAGATGACCACTACGTCCCTTCTTCATCACTGCGGGTAACACAAAAACATCCAAGGCGCCAGCTTCGAATAAGCGATCCATCGCAAACGCAATCGACTGCGGCGATAAATCGTCGAGATTAGCTTCCAGCACAAATATGAGATCCGAGTTGAAGCAAGGTGCTTCAGAGTTCTGGGCGCTTTGATTCCCATTCACTCGAGGCAAGAACTTTTCCGAGAACCCAATAAAGACTCGACAGGCGTTCGGAAATTCTTTCGGATTGTAGCTGCCCGCACCATAACCGACGGCAACGATTCGCTCCATTTCCGGCAGGCTCCAACCCTCTGAAATAGTTGCCAGAATCGCGGCGCCGGTGGGCGTCAAACATTCATGTTTGAAAGATTTAGCTGAAATACTGGCCTGAGATTTGCTCAAAACGAGCACCGTAGCCGGTGCCGGAACTGGAAGCATTCCATGCCTTGTTTTAACCGTGCCTTCTCCTAATGGCAGGGGTGAACAAAAACTTTTTTCAATTCGCAGAAGATCATAGCCGATAGCGAATCCGACGATGTCCACGATTGAATCGATCGCACCAACCTCATGAAAATGAACCTCTGCTGCCGGCACACCATGCACCTCGGCTTCAGCTTGACCAAGACAATTGAAAATTTTGAGGGCGAGATCTTTGGCTGCGCTACTGATCTTTGACTGCTCGATTAACTGAATGATCTCCTGCAGATTTCGTTCACGCGTCACTCCTGAATGATTGTGCTCATGGTCGTGCGTGTGCTCATGGTCGTGGGCGTGGTGATGTTCACGCTCGTCTTCGAGTGATACACGTGCATGCTGCGCCTGATCGTGAGAGTGCAAATGTCCGGGATCATGCGCGCTGTCATTTATTCTTACTGTGAATTTCTTGCAGGTGATCGAACAGCGAACAACCGCTTCCACGTCAATGGCAAATTCGGTTGCGGAAAGCCCAAGTTTAGCGAGTTCTTTCTGCCATTCCGGAAGTGACAGACCAGCTGCGAAAAGCGCGCCTAAGAGCATGTCGCCGGAGGCTCCGAACTGACAATCAAAGTATGCGATTTTCATTCACGCCTCAATGAGAAGATGGCAACTTAATATCCGGCAGCTGCTCATCACCAGTTACAGTGAACTCTTGCTCGTACTTACTGACCAAGCTATTGTACTTGGTATTAAAGACACTCAGCTTCTTGACCCCGGGTGTGAGAGACATAACAAAGATGCCATCCCTGCCTGTTTTCGCGAAGCCACCAGCATGAACACGCAGAGCATCTTGATCGGTTTCTTGAGCAATTGCCCTGACTTCGAGGCCCTTGAGCCCTTTTCCGTCGGCGACTACATGCCCAACAACACGGAAGCCCTGTTGCAAACACAAAAGAAACGTGCGCGTCACGTTACCAGGAATATTCTCGACAAGAGCCGAAGCCAAGCTGGTCTTGTCTGATGGCACGACTTCCAAATTGCAAGACACGCAATATTTATGCTTCAGTTCGAAAGAACCTGTTGCATCGGTTTCCACTGATTGCAAAATCTCACCTTTTTCATCCAGTATTCGGGCTTGCGCAGCGGCCACCGGATGACGGTTAAAGTCCGTCACATGCCCCGAGATTGAAGCCATCGGCGGTGGATCATCGGCCAGAGCCACACTTTGTCCAGCCAAGAAAACGACAAAGAGCAACGACGACCGAGTCAGTAAGCGCATTCTA
>CAJCHQ010000154.1 GCA_903970295.1 Bryobacterales bacterium | reverse complement strand
ACGATTATCGAAGACAATTGTTTTATCGGTGCGCGCTCGGAAGTAGCCGAGGGCGTGATTGTCGAGGAAGGCGCTGTGATCTCGATGGGTGTCTATCTCGGGCAGAGTACCAAGATCTTGAATCGTCAGACTGGCGAAATTACATATGGTCGAGTGCCCAGGGGTGCTGTGGTAGTCGCAGGTAATTTGCCTGCTAAGGACGGATCGCACAGCCTATATTGCGCTGTGATCGTCAAACAAGTCGATGAGAAGACTCGTTCCAAAGTGGGCATCAACGAGCTTTTACGAGACATTTGATGGCTAAGGACGCGCTTTCCGCCACAGTGCAATTGACGATTGATCTGATCACTCGGCCCTCGGTGACGCCACTTGATCAAGGTTGCCAGACAATTATTGCCAAACGTTTGGCAGCAGCTGGCTTTACGATCGAGCATTGGCGCTTTGATGACACTGATAATCTCTATGCGCGTCTGGGCGACTCCGAGCCGTTGCTAGTTTTCCTTGGGCACACGGACGTTGTTCCGCCAGGACCGGAAGAGCAGTGGCAAACGCCACCATTCACGGCGACGCTCCTCAACGGCATGCTGTACGGACGCGGAGCTGCGGATATGAAGAGCGGTGTCGCGGCGATGGTTACGGCTCTTGAGAGATATGCCGCCCTTGAGCACAAGGAACGTCTTGGCTCTGTGGCGTTGGTCCTCACCAGTGATGAGGAGGGCACAGGCGTTAATGGCGTGCCGAAAGTGATGGAACGATTTAAAGAGCAGGGCATCGGCATCAAGTGGTGTCTAGTCGGTGAGCCTTCGGCCACGAGTCATGTCGGTGACACGATCAAGAATGGTCGGCGCGGGTCTTTGAGCGGCAAATTAGTCGTGCATGGTGTACAGGGACACGTGGCTTATCCTGACCGGGCAGCTAATCCGATTCATCTCGCGTCTGCTGCGATAGCTGATTTGTGTGGGCAAACTTGGGATAAAGGGAGTGAATTTTTTGATCCGACAGGTTTTCAGATCTCGAATGTACACGGAGGAACCGGGGCGGACAACGTGATTCCGGGAACACTGGATGTCGTGTTCAACTTTCGGTTTTCGACAGCGCTCACTCCAGAGATTTTGCAATCGCGCGTGCAGGCGATTCTGGACAAACACGCGTTGAAATATGATTTGACGTGGCGACTGTCGGGACTGCCCTTTCTGACCTCGGGTGGTGAGCTGCTTCACGCTGCGAGAACGGCTATTAAAGAGGTGACTGGCATTGAGGCGCGACTGTCGACCGAAGGTGGCACATCTGACGGGCGCTTCGTGGCACCCACTGGAGCGCAGGTGATCGAAGTGGGGTTAGTCAATGCCACCATTCACAAGATCGACGAGTGCGCGCGGGTGGGTGATATTGATACGCTCAGTTCGATTTATGAACGGATCATCGAGCAATTGATTTGAGCGTTAGAGGCACCCTACCGGCGCAACATCGCCTGCAGGCGCAGTGCTGTCTCTGCCATGATCGCCGAGCCAATCCATAAGCCTGATTCATCGATATCGAATGTCGGCGTATGGTGCGGAAAGAAGGCGTGGTCGTGCACCGCGTTGCCTGGCGCTCCGCCAAGAAACATGAAAGCGGCAGGCGCCATTTCAGCGAACATTGAAAAATCTTCACTCCAACATTTAGGCTTGAGAGTGATCACATTTTCTTCTCCGATGATGTCTACAGCAGCTTGCCGCATCACATCCACGATCTTCGGGTCGGTGACCAGCGCCGGATATCCGTCATCATAGTGAATCTTGTAGTCACCGCCTGTGGAGCGAACGATCGAACAAGCTGATTCGATTTCGTGACGAATCGTTTTTGCCACGTCTTTGTCAAAAGTGCGATAGGTTCCTTGCAGTGTGACTTGTTCTGATATCACATTGCCGCGCACGCTGGAGCTTTGAAACGAGCCGATGGTGATGATTGCCGGGTCGGTGGCGGCTACTCGCCTGGAAATGATTTGCTGAATGGCTTGCACGACATTAGTGCCTAAAACAACTGCATCGATCGTTGTCTCGGGGAACGCACCGTGCCCGCCCTTACCGTAAATCTCGACCGTGAAGCTCATTACTGCCGCCATCATTGGACCGGCGCACAGACCGATCTTGCCGGCCGGCATGCTGCCGTCCATGTGCAATCCAATCATGGCTTGAACGTTTTTCATGGCGTCATCTTCGATCATTCGACGGGCACCAGATTTACCGTCTTTGTCGCTGAATTCCTCCGCCGGCTGCATGAGCATCCGGATGCCACCCTTAAATCTGTCGCGCGACGAGGCTAAAATCTTGGCAGTGGCCATGGCGCATGCTACATGAGCATCGTGACCGCAAGCGTGCATGACGCCGTCAATTTTTGACGTATACGCTGTTTGATTCTTTTCTTCGATCGGTAAGGCGTCCATGTCGGCGCGAATTCCGACAATCGGACCATCACCGAGATCTCCCAGAACGCCCGTTTTGCCGATGCCTTTGGTGATCTTGAATTCGGCGCTTTCCAGTCTGTTCCCGCTCAATTTCGCGGTCTCGATTTCGTTGAAGCTGAGTTCGGGATGCTGATGCAGGTGTCGACGCAGCTCGACGATCTCGGGCTGCAATTTTTTCGCCTTAGAGACGATATCCGAATGACCGGTCATATTCTGTTCCGTGAGATTGGAAGGCGGCACAATATGCCAAGTGCCTCAGCGGCTACCGATTTGCGCCTGGAGATTGGCGATTATGCGAAGTATCTGGGTCCGCCACCGCTGCCGCCGGAATTTGGGCGCCAGTTAGCGAAGGCCTCTTCTACCGTGCGTGCGGCAATCTTGGTCATGACCATACACATGGCCTGGATTTGTTCTTCGGTGAATGTGGCGCCCGTCTCTTCGAGGGCCTTTCGAATTATCTGCTCTGCTTCAGAATGAAACATGATTTTCTCCCTGACCTTTAATAGTGAACACAGAGTTTATCGCGAAAGCACTGCCCGCGCCATTTGAAATTCGCAACGAACGAGGGAGAAGAACAGTTCAATTCGAGTGAGAGCCGGGCGCAATTTCGCATAAAATTCCTCCAGCGCAGATTGGCTGGACTGCCGGCTGAGAAACAAACGTTCGGCCTCCCGCTGGCGGGAGCGGCTGACCAGCTCTTCTAAAATTGTCCATTCGTCCCGGCTGCGGGTTAGATACTTGCTGACATCGAAGCGATTGTTTTCGGCTGTTGGAACTTTGTGCAGGTCTTTGTTGCTTTTGACTCGTTCGAATTGCTCAACGTAAAGGGTGGCACTGGGCACCATCGAGTATTTTGCGGTGGAACTCTGACCGGCATAGAACTCTTCGTAAATTTGGCGAAATTGCTGCTGCTGGCTGGGAGCGACCACAGATTCAGGGCGACACGGAATTGTCTCGAATGGCATAATCAAACCTCGGTGTTTCTAGTAGAGACGGGATTTGAGCTTGATGATTAAGGAATTCCCATGTCGCGGATACAGTTAAACGCCTGACATCGTATTTGGTACCACTCGACAACGTGATGTTGTTTGTTGGCGCCGATAATTTGGCTTTCGGCTGATGGTTGCAACTGGCTGGCTGTCAAGTTAAGGCAGAACCGCTTTGGGTTTTGTTGGTAAAGCCAGTGCGAGCGGGTGCATTTATTATTTCGTTAGAATCCTTGAAACCCAAGCTAGTCAAGATGAAACAGTTCCCGACTTAGCCAGCGTTCGCAATCGTCATCAGCCGGTGATTGCGGTTGTCTCTCACACGCCGGTTGACAAGTGATTTTCGGTTGAGTTCTAGGTTTCTGTTTGTGTGACCGATACAGTGGGGGCCTATCTCTTCTGTTTTGAATTCAGGCACTCAAGGCACCACTCCACTCATATTCGGAATCCGTTCGACCGCCTTTGCTGGTGCGATCGAACCGTGCCTCGGGTCTTTTTGGTAGACTGTCGAGGCCCCTTTCCAGGCAATGTATCCGCATGTCTGACCAAGCTCGTTACGAAGTTGAGCGCAAATTTCGGCTTTCCAACCAGGAGTACGATGAAATGCGCACGCGCTTGACGGAACGACTGCAATTCGAATGGGTCGGCGATCTTACCGAAGCAGACACGTTCATACCGGTTGAAAAGCCAGGCGACATGATTCGCATACGTGATGAGCATGGAGATCGCACGATTCGACATTTCCTCACGCAGAAGACATGGGTGGAAGTCGCGAACGGCAAAGAACGACGTGAACAAGAAGATGATTTGCCCACGAGCGTGCGAGATTGTGTCATGGCCGTTGTGGAACGGCTCAATGCCAAGCCGCTCAAGAAACTGAGTAAGAAGCGCACTTTCTACAAAGGCGATTTACCAAATGGATTCAAGGTCACCGTTGCTCTGGATGCAGTGACTGATATCGGTCAATATTCGGGCAACTACATGGAGATTGAGATCTTAATTACTGACGATGCAGACGTCGCTGCCGCGCGTCTCAAAATCAACGAATTAGCAAAAACACTGCTCGACGAAGAGCGCGAGCCGTGGGCTATGTCTTATCAGCAAATGCTGAACGAGAGTTCGCAGTAGAAACACTGCCCGGAATCAAAATTCAACAAAGAAGTTCAAAGACCGAACGAATCGGTCTTACGAGGACGCCATGCATAACATCAAGTCAACAGGAAAAAGAATTCGTTTGAAGACCGGTGTGCCCAGCTCGACCAAGCGCAATGCGCAAGAACAACTGGCGATGCGCATTATCGGTCAAGCAGGTGGAGTCGCACTTGCCGCTCGCGCTGTTGCTCGAGCAAACAGTCTCTTGCGCGACAAGAAATTGCCCGTTTTCATCGCCTATTTATTGGGACCCAACGGTGTCGGTAAAACATCAACTGTCAGGGAAGTCGCGCGTTTGCTCCACGGTCGCGATGATGCCTTCGTCAAAGTCAACATGGCGGCCTACAAAGAAGAACACCGGATCAGCCAACTGATTGGTGCGCCAGCCGGTTACAAGGGCTACAAAGACGCCAGTGATCCGGCTGTGATCGAACAAAAGAAACGGGGCATCCGCGATCGTTCCGCGAAGCTCTCGCAAGAAAGTCTCGAGGCTTCGCGAAAAGGCTCGAAAAATAAGACGACAATCGTTCTCTTCGATGAATTCGACAAGTCGATCGAAGAGTTTGAAGACACGCTGCTGAGCCTGTTCGAGGGTGATCTCGATATGGGCAACG
>CAJCHQ010000153.1 GCA_903970295.1 Bryobacterales bacterium | reverse complement strand
ATAAGTGCCTGGAGCATTTTCTTCCAATCGTCTGAGCAAGGGCTGATCGGCGTCGGTCAGCTCGGCCAGCCGAAATGGCGTGAGCATGCCGAAGATGTTTTCCAGAAATGGCAGGCAACCGATGGCCACTACCGTCGAGCTGATGCCGCCGGCGAATTCAAGGCCCAAATCTTTGCCCAGCGCAGCAAAAGTTCTTGCCTCGTGCGGCTGTATCACCAATGCTGCTAGCAAGTAACCTGCAGCCTGAGCGAATGCCATGCAGAGCCCGGAAGTCATCAAGGCATGACGTTTGCGAGAGTAAGTACCAATGGCAGCGCCGGAGGCGGCTGAGAGAGCCAGGAGATTGTTCCAGTCGACCAGATGGTCGGCGGCCAAAAAAACCGTAATTAAAGTAATGATCGCCGCCGCCACTCTTTGATCGAAAAATATCGTCAGCATCAGTGCCACTGCCGATAGTGGTACGAACATCGGATAGGTATGGCCAACCGTTGTGGCCAGTGCGCAGACGACAACACTGACTGTGAAAATCAAACCGATTGAGGGGCTGGAAAAAAGATGTTTAGGTTCGTAAGCGTAAAAATACAAGCCGACTAAAGCAATTGCAGCAGCCAGAGCCAGCCATAGACTGAGGACCAGTGGCCAGTGTGTGGTTTCTGAGATGCCCACGCCTTCAAGGCTCTCGATGTTTTCCTGGGTCAGGAGACTATTTTTCGGCACGATTAATTGTCCGACGGTGATGTGCTTCATCACCGGCTTCACGCTTTGCGACTGACGTTCCATCTTGGCTTGAGTGGCCGCGCGATCGATTTCCATATTCGGTTTAGCGCAGGCAGACATCAAGGTCGCAGAAGCCTGTCTTATTTCTTTTGGCATCGAGTCAGGCAAGTACTCAGTGCAAGTCTGACGCCAGGCCAACTGATCTTCATCGAGGGGGACGCGAGAAATGTTGTGGCACATGCGGGCATTGGCGGCTTGCACCGTGGCTACGAAACTATTGAAGTCCGCTGGCTTTACGCTAACAGCCAGGAACTTTTGCGATGATTCAATCGAACCTTGCTTGAGAACTTCTCGTTCCCTGGTCACTAAACTGACAAGTGTTTGCTTGGAAAATACTTTGTCGCCGCCTTTGCCTGGCAATTTATTTAATTTCGCTCGCAAGCTCTCGAGGGCGGTTGACTGCCTGCTTGCTGAAGGTAGCGGCCCGGAACCGAAAAGATAGCTAAAAGTTTGATCGTCGGCGTTGATCAAAATTAGATGCTCAGCCGCAGTCAAATTGGCCCCGTCCGGCAAGGGCAGCACACCGGACTTTTGCAAAACGCCAACCGCTGCCAATTTTTCGCGCAGACTCTTGAGCGATTCTTCGTCGGCCAGTCGATTCTTAGTGAAAACAGGCACAACCGAGTCTCTCACTCTTTGCCGGTCGCGGGCTGTGGCTTCCTCGTCCACAATCAGAGTGGAATGGGTGGCGACCAGATCGCGGTCGATTTTATCTCCGGGCTTGAATCCGCTCGAAAAGACATGGTGAGCGGTTAAAGAAATGCACAAAGCAATATAGCCCAGGATACAGATCATCAGCCAGGTGGCGAAGGCACTGCCTGATTGGAAAATGTCATGATGTGGCTCAACTGCGCAAAGCGGCTCTGCCGTAATTGCAGATTCTGAATTTTGCGAGCCACTGTTTGGATCTGAATTAGGCTGACTAATTCCGTCGCTTCCCATAACCCTTGAGAGTCATATCCTCGATTAGCAGATCTGCTAATTCTTTCATTTTATTATGCCCAGCGGCTGACCTCTTTCTGTGGCCAATCGCTTGGCGCTCAGCCCAGATAACGCCTATGGCTTGCCTTTATGCGGTAAATGCACCGTTCGACTCAAATAACCCGGACTTCTAGATTCTTTTTATGAAAGTCCAAAATAGGCGGAAACCCTCTTATTTTGGGATAATTAGGCGATGGCAATTATTCCCACTTTTGGCGAAGGCAAGAAGAAGTCGTCCCTTGCCGGGGACGAAAGCTCGAACCCGTCCGCGTCCTTCGTTTCTGAACCGGCCCAGTCTCAACCTGCACCACGCAAACGCTCACTTGTGTTGTCGGCGGCTGAGACTGCCCAAGACCAGAAAAATGAAATTGCTCTGCGGCCCCAATCGCTCGATGAATATATCGGTCAAGCCAGGCTGAAGGCCATGTTTCAGATGTCCATCGCGGCTGCTAAGTCTCGCAGTGAAGCCCTCGATCATGTGCTTTTTTACGGTCCGCCAGGCTTGGGAAAAACCACTCTGGCCAGGGTGATTGCCAATGAGATGAAGGCTAAAATTCACATGACCTCGGGTCCGAGTCTCGAGCGTCCTCGCGATATTATTGGGCTTGTCCATCAGCTGGAAGCGCATGATGTGCTGTTTATCGATGAAATTCATCGCTTGAGCCGGGTGGCCGAAGAACTTCTCTATCCGGCGATCGAAGATTT
>CAJCHQ010000152.1 GCA_903970295.1 Bryobacterales bacterium | reverse complement strand
GAAGCATCAACAACTTTAGCGCTGCGTAAACGAGAAATTAGCTCGGGATTACTGGCGCGTTTTGATGACGTCTGGACCTCTCCGCTTCGCGGTGAATTGGCTGGCGGGGTGCTCACCGAAGGCGGAGCGGCACTCTGCGGTGCAGCTTCCATAGCCGCGGGCGCTTCCGACTTAATTTCGGGAGAGTTTTCAGGGGCCGACGCGTTTTGTTCAGCGTTCGCCGGGCAAGCCAGGGCTGACCAAGCGATGAGACAAAAGCAAACGAACGTCAAAATATGCGGAAGTGAGTAAACTGGAGACATTGAAAGTTTTTCAATCCTGGCACCAATCACTTTTTACCCAGATTCTCGACGTCGACTCTGTTACCGAAAAGTTTGGGGAGCCGGGTAAGATACCAGAGACCACACCGAAAACCCTGTGACTACTGAATCTTCCGGCCAAAACCTAACCGACGATGACCTCAAGGTGACCTGTCCCCAGTGTCAGCTCAAGGTCAGTGCCTCTGTGCTTGTCTGTCCCAATGACGGCACATTATTGCTCAATGATCGCACCATTGGCGCTTCATTGACGTCCAAATACCAGTTTATCGAGGAAATCGGCTCCGGTGGCATGGGAATTGTTTTTAAAGCCAAGCAGACTTTGCTGAACCGGCTCGTTGCCATTAAAACTATCCACCTGGAGCGAGTTTCCAATGAGAGAATTCTGCGCTTCCAACGTGAGGCTGAGGCCGCTAGCCGCCTATCCCACCCGAATCTGGTTTCGGTCTTTGATTTCGGACTGACCGAGCGCGGGCAGCCTTACATGGTGATGGATTATCTGGAGGGAGTGTTATTAAGCGACTTGCTTCGGAAAAAAGGCAGTCTCAGTCTGACCGAGGCCGCTCCTATTCTTGACCAGATCTGTGCTGGGCTTATCTGCGCTCATAATCTTGGTGTAATTCATCGGGATCTGAAGCCAAGCAACGTCATGGTTTTGAATGTGGAATCTGCGGTTCCGTCAGTTAAAATTTTCGATTTTGGCATTGCAAAAATATTGGGAGACAACAATTCCACCTTGACCCAATCCGGCGATGTTATGGGCAGCCCCAATTACATGAGTCCAGAACAAATCTTGGGTCGGACGATGGACCATCGTTCTGATATTTATTCATTTGGTTGTCTTATTTTTGAACTGCTAACCGGCATACCACCCTTCTCCGGTCGTACTTCGATGGAAGCCGCCTTGAAGCAAGTTAACGATACGCCACCGTCCTTACGCGATGGCTCCCTCGGAAAACTGTTTCCACCGGAATTCGAATTAATAGTAAGCAAGACGCTGAGGAAAGATCCGGATGAGCGATATCAATCGGTAGTCGATCTGCAAGCAGACTTAAGCGCGGCTGCTCAGGGAAATAGACCGCCTTCACTGAAGTCTCCGGAAATCTCAGCGCCAGTAAAAGACAAAGTTGGTAGTGGTGCTGATTGGAAAAGGATACTGCCTTTGGTGGCAATGCTTTTCATGGGGGCCATATCTGCTGCCGCATTCATTGCCTCGACCAATCGATCGGCGAAGGTGTCCAGTGCGCCTACTGACGAACCTCTAAAGCCAGTGCAACTTCGCAAGCCACCGGATAACGCGCTCACCAATTTGCAATCTGCTAATCCGCTTGGAAAAGAAGAGTCTGAGGGCGCATTTGGTAAAGACGAATTGGCCCATGAGAAGCGAGGTAATGCCGCTGAGGATCCTAGTGAAGGTTTGGTTGCGGCGGCTGCAGATGAGAGTACTTATCACGATCAATACACAAAGAAACCGCAATACGACTCCGCTGTGTTTTATGGTCAGACTATCAGTTTGACTGCGTTCCGCGAACGAGCTGTCTTGCCGTCCTATATTACACAGCTTCGTTGTTCGTTTAATGATATGAATGACGAGTATCTCAAGATGGTGCAGGATAAGCCGCTTCGCTTATTGTCTTTGCGCTATACGCATGTGACTAGTCGCGGTCTGGCTTGCCTGCATATGCCAACTTTGGTTGTGGTCAGACTGGAAGGTCAGAACGTAACTGACGAGGGAATCTCCAATATCTCTAAACTGACAAATCTTTTTCAGCTGTCATTATGGAACAATCCAATCACGGATGATGGCATCAAGCGTTTGCGGGCTTTCAAAAAGCTTCAGTATTTGAAGTTGGGAAAAAACTATCAGATCACCGATAAGGGCTTGAGTTATTTGAAGGAATTGCCCCTCTCTCATTTATGGCTCGAATTCGATCCAATCACCGACAAGGGTTTGCACGAACTTGCCGAAATCAAAACTTTGAGAGAACTGCGCATACCGCACACGCACGTTACGAATGCGGGCTTGAAAGTGCTTGCGCAGATGCCTCTAGTTGCCCTTGACCTCGATGGGTTGTTGATCGATGATGCTGGATTGATGCAGCTGACAGCCAGCAAAACTTTGCGAGAGATACGGATCAAAGATACATTGGTTACAGAAGCTGGAAGACAAAAGTTTTTAGCCGCTCAATCACGCTGCAAAATTGTCGAGAATCACGATTCCGATTATCTGTATTGAAAGCGCGCTCAAACATTTGATACTTGCATGGAGTTCCGATGGCGACTGATTTAAAACAACTGAGATCGCTTGTCGGTGCGGAAATTTATGGCTTGCTGTGTTTTTGGTCCAGCGGAGTTCATTACAGTTTGCGCGACAACCTGGTCGGCACCTATTTGACCGGTTCACTTACTTATGGAGACTTCGTCGAAACCCGCAGCGATATTGACCTGGCTGTAGTTGCGCACAAGCCACTTTCTGAGACTGAGCTCGAGTCAATTAAGTTATTGCATTTAGCGATCGAGTCGCAATTTCCGAAATGGCATCAGCGCATTGAATGCTCTTACATTCCCGAACAGCTCCTGTCTTGCGTGTTGCCACCAGAGGAACCCCGTCCCTGGTGGGGTTTTGGCGTACTGTATGAAGCGGCGCCTTATGGCAACGAATGGATCATAAATCAATATTTTTTGTGGAAGTGCAGTATTCCTATTGCCGGACCGGAGTTTCGCAGCTTGGTACAACCTGTTCAAATTGGCGACGTTCAAAACGCTTGTATTCGGGATTTAATTCAAGAGTGGGTGCCCAAGTCCGAAGACCCGGCATGGCTTGATAATCCTCACTATCAGTCGTATCTCGTTTTGAATCTCTGCCGGATCATCTACACGGTATTGAATAGTGACGCCGGATCTAAGGCTACTGCTGCAAGCTGGGTGAAGAATGCGTATCCTGCTTGGGCAAAACTAATTGAATCTGCACTTGGCTGGCAGTGGGGCGAATCGATGCATCACAAGCAAGAATCAATAGATTTCATCAATTTTGCCGTCGATCTGATTGGCGAAATGCAAGATTCTAGTCTTGCACCTTGAATCTCCACATGCAAGTTACGAATGCCAAAATCGAAGAATCTATCTTAGAGCTGCTACATCAGAGGGCCGCTGGAAAAACCATATGCCCTTCAGAAGCCGCCCGTCGGCTTCAGCCAACCGATTGGGGGGAGCTGATGCCGAGAATTCGGGAAGTCGCCGATGATATGAAGAACAGAAAAATCTTGGTAGTGCTTCAGAAAAGCAAGCCAATCGCGTCTGCGCAAGAAGCAGTTGGTCCGATTCGGCTGCGCCTTAAGTAGAAGTTCGAAGGATGAAAGCTCGTTGCTGGTGTCTGCCATTTTCTCGACAAGGGGTATCGTCAATGTCAAATTCCCGAGAAAGTTCGTTTTTGTCATTCAGTCAGTTATCGGCGTCAGTCTGGCATCGACGTTTACCCCTGGTTCTTTGATGGAGCTTGGTCGTCATTGGTTTCCTGTCCTTGTGCTTGTGTTGTCGATGCAAGTTTTGACCATAATAAATGCTCTTTATTTTGTCCGTTTCAACAACCTCGGCCCGGCTACTGCGCTTCTTGGATGTTTACCTGGAGGTGCAGGTGAGATGGCCAAGTCGTGCTTGCGGGAGTCCTTGCCCCATCAATTGTGGAGAAACCTCATCTACCTGCTTCACCAGTCGTGACCTTCCTTTGTCCTTTTTTGATTTCGGCTGTTGGTGGCCTGCTCGGAGCTAACTACGCATACCGGCCGGATTGATGATCGTGCCGTTAGCAATTTCTGTCTGGGTTTCTGCGTGTGGAATTCCGGTTCACTATCCGCGCCCAATATTATGCCGACTGCTTTTGGTATTAATATCCGGACCGCAACTTGTGCAGCTGTTCAAACGAATTATGAGCAAGCGGCCCTAAATTTGATAAGCATGCAATCGTTTGGTTGGCGAGCCGGCAAATGTGCTCGCCCTGCTTTATCTGTCAGTTGGCTGGTACGTCAGTGTCGGTGGCAACTCTGGTTGCATGAGCGACGCTGCGAAGATTTGTCACTTGTTCATCTTGCTCGCTTGTTGTCTGCCCGAGTACGTAGCCTCCGTGGGCAAGAACCTGACCGCCGCGGAAAACGATCGCTGTGGCGTCGTGCGCATATGCTTGACCACCTGCTTCGACAATAACGTAAGTGCCCGGTCCAGCCACTACGCGCTCGCAGTTTTTGACGACCAGGATTTGTCCAGGTTCGGCTACATGCAGAGGGGATTTTGCGCAGACTGCTTCGGAGTGGCTCGGGGAATGCTCATTCTTGGCGGAAGTTTCGCCCTTAGTCGAAATGTTCAAAACCATTCCTACTTTGATTAAATGTGGGTCTTTTTCCAAATCAGGGTAGCGGTCGGCATTTAACGAAGTGATACGTGCGATTTCCTGCAAAATTTGGACGGCGCTTTCAGAATCAGTATGTTGTTTGAGGAGTGCGTGGCGGGCAATCGACCACAACGTATCTCCATTTTGTACAGCGTATTTGCCACCGTCGTCATAATCAGTCGGCTCGCTCTGTTTTAGCGACCGGTGCTGAGCTGATTTTTGTGGTCGGTGATCGTGCTTTTCGGCTGTGCGGTTTTGACCATGGTTAACGGGTTGATGGATTTGATGACCGCTTCGATGCCCGCTTCGGTCGCCGAGCGCGCTGATCGCCTCGGACTGCAAATGCGAGTTGGTAGTGTTGACACGTTTTTCTGTATTGTTTCGTTCAAAAAACATAGTTCAGGCCTGCGGAAAGTCCGTCGCCTGCATCGCCGTCAGGTCATGCAGGTGACGTCCAGGGAAGAGGACTTATTTAGGGGGGCAATCTGTTTTCGCTGGCGGCGCGTGATGTTTTACAGCGGCGTGGATTGGTCGCGATGGCTGTGCTTCAATGACCGGGGGCGGTGTTTCGTCCTTCAATATCGCTGACGGTGGGGCTTCGACCGGCGCGCCACCCGCAGGTACACAACCAGCTGCTGACATGGCTGCAAATGTGGCTGCTTTCTCGGCAATGAATACCTGAGCGTTTCCGACTTGGGTACTGCCTCTGCCGCCCTGGCTGAATTTATTGAAAGCGTGATC
>CAJCHQ010000151.1 GCA_903970295.1 Bryobacterales bacterium | reverse complement strand
TCTGACGAAACCGTTCGATCTAAAGGAATTGTCGCTAAGAGTTCGGGCCTTGTTGAGGCGACCGTCTGACCTGAAAGAGGATTTTGTCGAAGTCGGCGTCATCCGCCTTGACCGAAGCACTCGCCAAGTCTTCAAGAAAGGTGCGATTGTCAATCTCACAGCCAGAGAATATGCTCTTCTGGAGCTTTTGATGAAGCATAAGAATTGCTGTTTGACCGCCGAGGAGATCGTTAACAAAGCCTGGAGCAGCGAGTCGGAAGTTTCGCCTTTGACCGTCAAAACCGTGATCAGCAGGTTGCGAGGCAAGCTCATGGATGCCGGCGAGCAGTCGATTATTCAAAACGATACGGGCCGAGGATACTGCGTTCGGGAGCCCGCCGGTTGCTAATTTTTTTTCAGTGGCCAGCCGTGCACCAGCTGAGTCCGCTGATCAGCGGTCCTCGAAAGACCAGATCACCGATATCCTTCAACGATTTGTTGCTCGAGTCATCCTTCGGTGCTTCCAAAGCAAGCCAGCTAGCAATCACACGAACGATGAAGAATCCCTTGGACAATTACTGCCGCAATCCCACTTGAGGAAATGCAATCCTGAAAAGACAGACTATAACTTCAATCGGAGTCCTCATTGTCTCGCTGTTTCCGGCGCAGTCCTCTTACTCTCAAATCAGTGACCGGTTTGCGAGTGAATTCATTGCGGTGCTGCGGTACGACGGTCCGAAGCATGGTACTAATCGCGATTTTGCCCCGGTTGAAGTACTTCAAGGTCCGCCCTTTAACACGTACCTCGGCGTAAAACATGATGACTCAATGAGCCTCAAAGAGGGATCACTCTGGATAGTTTTTATTCCGTATGCGCAGCGAAATAAAGGACTGCTGGAGCCGTATCCGGGACCCGACGGGATGAACGAATTCAATCGAACCAATTTTGAAAAGGTTCTGGTGGGGCTTGAGGAACGTTTTCACCTTCACTACGATAGGAAGAAGACCGACAAACTTTTCGACCAAATTGACTCACGCGAGCACACCTTCGGAGATCTCAATCGGGATCTCTCGCAGTAGGGCCCTTTCTTCAAACCAGGACCGTCACTCAGTCCAATGAGCTAAGCCTGATTTTATAGAAGCGCTTGGATAGCTCAAAATTTTTGGACGGAACGAAAGCTTTGATTTCCGTGACATGCAGATTTTGTGCTGCCATATGAACATCCCCTCTAAATGGTGCAAAAGCGCAGCGGCGCGTTACCAGAACGTCGGCACATCATATTTTGATAAGAACTTGTCTTTCGTCACCAATGTTAGCCCTTCGCATCGACATTGAGCTAGTAACATGCGGTCGAAAGGATCATGATGATGATGAACCAACTTGTTCACTTCCAACACATGCCCAAAGTTAATCGGCAAACACGTAAAACGTTGACTCACGTACTCCATCCACCATCTAACCGGATCAGTCAACAGAGCATTCGCGCGCTCCTTCTTCAGAATCAGCTCCCATAGATTCACGACGCTAACCAAAGTATCGCCGTTATTGAGGGCACGTTTGGCCGCCTTGCTAAGCAATTCTGGTGTAGACAATGCCCACACTAGCGTGTGAGTGTCTGTCAACAGCCTCACCCTTTACCACCGAGCCATGATTCGTACTCTTCGTCAGACAGCGACTGCCACCATTCATCGCCCTTCGGAGCAAGCGGGTCGGCTGCGGCGATGCCAAAGGGAAAACCTTTCTTTGTTATTTTGATTAACTCGGCCACGGGCCTGCCGTCGCGCGCGATGATCACTGTCTCTCCCTGCTCAACAAGTTCAAGGAGTTGAGACAATTTAGTTTTGGCTTCGTGGATATTAACCTGCATAAGTTCAGGTTAGTCCATCTACTTAGCTAAGTCAAGAGTCTTACAGGTCGGGAAGTTAAACGAGGGCCATCAACTTCCACGGTGAAAAATCTAATCGGCTGGTCACCTCTGGAATTGAGCCTTGAGTTGCTCTGCTTCTTTTAATTTTTTCTGGCGCTCTAAGGAAACGATCAGCTGGTCGGCGACGGTTTGTCGCTCCAGAGGTCGTATCGCCAGATATCTTTTGAAATTCACTTCAGCTTTGGACCAATTACCGACTCGAAAATAGCATTCGCCTAGAGATGCCCATAAAACAGGGTTCAAAACTACTTTGCTATTGGCTCTATAAGCAGAAACTGCCTGTTCGTAATAAACGATAGCATTGAGATACTGACCGCGCTCGCTACAAATATTCCCCAGTGAAATAAGAGAATCCATGCATTCAAGAGTATTGGAGAAACCCATGGTTTTGCATAGAACAACGCATTGTTGGCTGAACTGCTTTTCTTTGTCGATCATTCCTAACTTACGAGAATCAATAGCCTGATGCCTTATATTGTTTACTGACAGATAGAGGCGAGCCTTATTATTCGAACTTTCTTTATGTGCTACCAACATCGACTTCAGGCGCTCTCTTGCTTCTATAGCTGCTGACCAATGCTCCCGAGCCTCATTTACTTCGGCAATACGTCCGAGCAATTGTTCACTGCGAGCGAAATCCGGCTTGGCTTTTCCAAGCAAATTCAGAGCGCTCTCAAATCTTTGTATTGCTAGTTGATACCGCTCCTGCATCCGAGCAATCTCCGCACGCTCTGACTCCAGCTCAGACAGCACCGCATAATCAGGATGCTCTTTCTTCTGGAGGCGCAAAGCCGTCTCGGCAGCCAATTCATCCGCTTCATCAAATTTGGCGATTTTTACCCGCGAGCGAATTCCTTCAATATCGACGTAAGGTCTATATGCAATGCTGAGATCTGGATGCTTCTTCTCGATTAGTGCAACCTCATTGTCGCTGACGTTTGGGCAACGTTGCACGAGCAATCGTTGTAAACTTGGCATGGCGTCAACAAGCTTGAAGAGCTGCTTCGAAGTTATCTCAGTGCGACTGATATCCAGTCGTCGCAACTTCACTAGAGTGGCCAGGCTGTCGATACTTTCTGCATTGATAGCGGTTCCCGAAACGTCTAAAACTTCAAGCCACACCATTCGCTTCAGACATAACAAATTGAGGAAAATATCGTCATGCAAGTCCAGAGTGGTCAGTTGCGCAAATTTTCTCAGAGACTGCAGATCATCATCCTTCACATTGCTTTTGACAATACTCAGCTTTTTGATGTCGACAAATCCCCTCACGTTCTGGATTAACATTTCCAGTGTAGATTTCGAAAGACTAACATCATTTTCCAAACAACAACCAGACAACATCAGAGTTTGATCAGGATGTTTTTGCAATGCGCTCTCAACACACTTGCGCAGATCGGAGCGCGCAGTTTCTTGAGTCGCCTTTTTCCGATCTGCGTCGGACACTACGATTGCCGACCGAATTTCGGGCGCCGCGCCGAGAGATTTGCTTCTTTCCGGAGAGGCAGGGGACAGCGCTTTTGCTTTTACTTCATTTGGCTTTTCCTGATCATTATGCGTGCTTTTGAAAAGTACAGAGACGCCGCATATTAATAACATACTCACCCCGAGCAAAACTGCGGCCAATGCCATGTGCTCAGGTCTGGGCTTCTTGCTTGCAGCATTTCCGCTCGTGCCATTTCCGTTCGTGATATCGCTGGCGGTGTTTGCCATGTCCTCCGGCCAAGCGGCAAGAATTTCGTCGACACTCTGGTAGCGATCCTCTGGATTTTTCTGCAATAGTTTCAGCACCATCGTTTCGATACGCGGGTTGAAACGCCGACCCATAGAAGCTTCAGTCAAAGGCAAAACGGGATCGTTCTGGTGCTTCAATAAGGTGTCGACAAACGTGGCGCCAACAAAAGGCGGTAATCCGGTCAAAGCCTCGTACATCACGCAGCCGAGAGAATATAGATCGCTGCGTGTATCGATGTTCTTTAACCCGCGAGCTTGCTCAGGACTCATGTAGAGTGGACTGCCGATCATTTCTCCTGTTTTAGTTAGCTGCAGTGATGACATCTCTTCTGGTCCGACTAGTTTGGCAATGCCGAAGTCCATGATTTTGACGAGATCTTTGCTATTCTCGTTATTCACAATCATGATATTGCTCGGCTTAATATCTCTGTGCACTACGCCAAATCGGTGAGCGTGGGCCAGACCAAGACATAATTGACGAAAAATCGCATCGAATTGATTTTCGTCCATCTGCGGTTTTTCCTTCAGCATTTCGGCTAGAGTTTTTCCCTCGACGTATTCCATGATCAGGTATGGAAAACCAGAAGCCGTCACGTCCAAATCCCACACTTGTACCAGATTGGGGTGATTAAAGCGATTAGCGGCCTTGCCTTCGACGCCAAAGCGACGAACAGCCGCCTCATTCAAAGCACTTTGATGAATGACCTTTATTGCCACAAACTTGTCGAGGGTCAGCTGCTTTGCTTTGTAGACCGTTCCCATCCCACCACAGCCAAGCTCTCCCAGGAAAACGAATTTTCCTTCGAACTCCGGCTCCGCTGCTAATGGACAACCGCTCCACGGTGCATCCAAGCTAAATGCTCCTCCAAATTACGAATTTTGTTCCCTGACACAATTTGAGCTAAGCAAAGAGCACACAATATTATTCGGCTTGCCAGCCCTTCCGCCAGAATTCTGTGACGTGTTGAAGTTAGCACGCCCGTGACAGAGCGCCAAAACGGAAAATAGTTCAAAGAGAGCCGGCTCGTTCAAAACTAATCTGCTGAGATCAACGCCACGCTCCGGCGTTAATAAGTGTTACCACCATTGCGTGACATGCCAATCTGGGTATTGTTGGGAGACGCCCCAGCGAGGTTCGAATAGCGTGAATTCAGGCATGCTCTCATTTGGCCTTTTAGCACCACTAATATTGCTCGTTTATTTCGTCTTCATTTGTCTGGAAATTTCAGTGGATCGGCTTCTGAAACGTGACTGGTACGAACTGAGCGACACGATCTCGAACTTGGTCATGTTCTTTATCAACAGGCTCACCGGTGTGGCAGCCGGTACGTTTATGTTGGTGATTCTTTCAGTTGCATATCACTGGACCCCGCTAAGACTTCACGGCATGGCAGGAACGGTCTTCACTTTCATTTTTGTGGATTTTCTGTTCTACGCGCAGCACAAGTGTTTCCATGCCAATGATTTTCTCGCAGCATTTCACGAGGTACATCATTCGAGCCCGCATTACAATTTCACAACCACTCTCAGAGCCAGCTTCTTGCTGCCCGTGATTAATCCACTCTTTTACCTGCCGGCTGCATTGATAGGCTGCGAACCTCTGGCGGTTGTCCTTTCATTCACTTTGATTCAAGTGTTCCAATTCTTTCTGCATACGCAGTTCGTACCGAAGCTTGGTCGTTTTGAGGGTTTCGTCAATACGCCTTCAGCGCACCGCGTTCATCATGGGGTCTTAAGCAGCCAATATGAAAGCAATCTTGGCGGCGTACTCTTAATTTGGGATCGAATATTCCAGACCTATATGTCAGAGCCAGATAATGTACGTTTTGGAGTGGAGGGCATCGAGGGCGAAAATTTTCTGGTGGCGCAGTTGAGGCCCTTTGTGAATATGGCCACACGGGTACGCAGGTCTATGCGCTGAATGAATCACTGCCAGACACACACACACCGCATGTGGTGCGCGAGACACGCTCTAATTTCAGACAAAACGACTGCGCCAAGGCATCTCTGCCATTAAGTGCCCTTTCTTCAAATAACGACCGTTACTCAGTCCAATGAGCTATACCTGATTTTTCGATAGACTCCGCATGTTTAGTTTGCTCTTGAGTACGAGCGGGCAGCTTTTCCGGATCGATAGTTTCAGTGGGAGTATTGAAAAATTCACCCGCACTCAATGCAGGTTCTCCCTGTGTCGCGTCTACCTGTTCGATGCCTTCACTGGCTATCGCCCCATCGAACGTAGCCGAAGTTTCATAGTTTTCCTCGATCTGCTTCAAATAGTCTTCTTGAATAGCCGGCTGTTTGAGTGATTCGGTTGTCACTGCAGGCTGGCCCGCGGGAGCCGGTGTTGACGTAGTATCAGGCTGCGCCGTCGGTGTTGTGACAAGCGGCTTCGTCGATTTTTCTGCGGGCAATTCGTTTTCCATGATCTTCCTCTTCGGTTTTGCATCAACCGGAACCCCAAAAGTAGATCCAGTCGCTTGTGATGCCTCGACTCCGCATTCGCAGGAAAGTTGCACATTGCTGCCATTGGCACATGGCGGCCGGTTCTAGATCGCCTGCACGTCCGCAATTCCAGAGCGTCGACGCAGGAATCGGTTCCTGGGCGGCGACGAGTTGCGAAAACTTCAAAAGCGCAATAAAGAAATCGAACTAGAAGTAGATGCTCGAGCTGTGCCCTTATAACCATCAGTAATGGTAGCGGCGGCAATGCCACGAGCAGCTGACTCGAGGCTCGGTGGTGTTTGTCCCCACTTCTGACACTATCGTCCATACGCCGTTAGCAGACGTTCTGTTGGACGCTCACTCTGTAGTACTGTTGATGTCTTTCCGCAACGGATTGTCGGTTTTCGATCTCGACGATCTTCATGGCTACGCGGTTGTCGTCAAAGCCGGTGGGCATGAAATTGTGCTGAGTCCCGGCATGCAAACTCTGATTACCAACGATTCAGAGCAAAGTTTCGAACAAATCAACCCGGCCCAATCGGTCGGCTATCGCAA
Source organism: Bryobacterales bacterium (assembly GCA_903970295.1). Next base: position 426 of record CAJCHQ010000151.1, on the reverse strand, counting down.
CATGAAAGCTCGCGTCCTCGAGAATGGTTTAAAGGCGTTTGTTTCCGAGTTCTCAATTGCCCACACCATGGCAACAGTGACAACACTCAAACAGCTTATTAGCGCCAGGCACCCGCGTGCCCACAAGGTGGCAGACCACATGTTGAAGACGACAGCCATTCTTCAGCAGCTGCGAGGTGGGAATTACACTCAATTTATACGGCCAAACTTGACGGCATATAACGAGCTCAGCTGTACTGTTCCCTCACAATGACATCAATGTAGCAACTGCGGTGGAACGCATCTGAAATAAAGCTGTCGATGGATTAGTTAAAAGCAAAGGAAAAGCGCCAAATTAGAGACTAATAATTGAGTGGCTCCACTATGTGGACTGCCAATTCAGCGAAGAATGCGCGCCAGGTTTCATCGACGTTGATATGCAACAGA